>CALKUG010000338.1 GCA_937996765.1 uncultured Ignavibacteria bacterium | reverse complement strand
CTTGTTCAACATCTCTGTAGTTGTTTACCACTAAAATATTGGTGATTAATGCCCCCACCGGCACTGCCGCTAAAAATGCTGCCGTGGTAGTGGTTCCGGTATTTACATAATAGGTTCCTACCGTAGCAACTACTCCGAAGAACAAAAACACAAACACATCTCCCAGTCCATTGTATGCTAAAGGAAATGGTCCGGCGGTATATGCCAGGCCTGCAAGAATAGAAAGAACACCAATTAGTAGAATGATGGGACCATTTAAGTACACTAACAAAAGCCCCAATACAAACGAAAGGCCAAATGTTATTGCTATTGCCCTACGCATAGTGCCAACACTTACCAAACCGGCATTTAACACTCGTGTTGGTCCTTTTCGCTCCTTTGTATCAGCACCTTTGAGATGATCATACAAATCGTTGGTGAAATTAGTACCTACCTGAATTAATAGCGCACAAAGTAATGCAATCAGTGAACCGAGAAAAAAGAATTTCCCTTCAGAGTAAGCCAGTGCTGCACCTACAAATACCGGGACAAATGCAGCAAGTAGAGTTTTGGGTCTTGATGCCATTACCCAAATTTGCAATGTACTGTAGTGCTTTATTTCTTGAGTTGTCATTTATTTCCGGTGTTGTTAGGGTAATTTTGGAAATTTATTAAAATCGGGTTTCCTTTTCTCCAGATACGCTTTTTTGCCTTCTTGTGCTTCTTCACTCATATAGTAGAGCAATGTAGCATTTCCTGCAAGTTCTTGTATTCCTTGCTGTCCATCCAATTCAGCATTAAAGGCCGATTTAAGCAATCGAAGAGAAAGCGGACTCATTTGTAAAATTTCACTCGCCCATTGTACGCCTTCTTGCTCAAGTTGATCTACCGGTACTACTTTGTTTACCAAGCCCATATCAAATGCTTCTTGTGCATTATACTGTCTGCATAAGTACCAAATCTCACGAGCGCGTTTTTGTCCTACAAGTCTTGCTAAATACGATGCACCAAATCCGCCATCGAAACTACCAACCTTAGGGCCTGTTTGTCCAAAAATTGCATTATCTGCCGCAATAGTTAAATCACAAACAACATGAAGGACATGCCCACCGCCAATTGCATAACCTGCAACAAGTGCTATAACTGGCTTTGGAATACTGCGTATCATTTTCTGCAAATCAAGTACATTTAAACGAGGCACTCCATCGGTGCCAATATATCCTTGGTCGCCACGAATGCGTTGGTCGCCGCCTGAACAAAAAGCATATTTACCATCTGCGGCAGGTGATTTACCGGTTAATAGCACAACACCTATTGATTGATCTTCTCTCGCATCAACAAAAGCATCATACATTTGCGTTACTGTATCCGGGCGGAAAGCATTTCTCACTTCAGGGCGGTTTATAGTAATTTTAGCTATGCCATCCATCTTTTCGTAGAGAATATCACTATACTCTTTTGCTGTCTGCCAATTAAAACTCATGGTTTATCCTTTAATCTTTTTCAATTACACTTTTTAAAACATCCAAAAATAAATTTGGATTCTCTCTGTGAACTGCGTGCCCCGTATTTGGAAATATATGCAGTTCTGAATTTGATAACTTTTGATGCAGCAATTTACCGATTTCGCAATATTTTGCATCATTTTCACCAACAACAATGTGTAGTTTTTGTTGCAAGGTTTTTAATTCTGAACTTAAATCAGGGAAAACACCTTGACCTGCCTGTTTAAGATACTGTATGAGTACCAACTTCTCTTGGTGTGCTTTTCGTTTTTTTATAATCTCGAATTCACTTTCAGATAGCCGTTCCAAGCCCTTGAATATCGGCAACCTAAGCCAATAATCAACAAAATCATTTATAGTTTTTTCTTCAATAAACTGACAAAGTTTTAAATCCTCTTTCAGTCTTAGCTCTCTCCCATTTTCATCAGCTATTCCCGTTGAACTTGATACAAGAACCAACGAATCAAAATCAGAATATTTTCCAAAAAGTGATGTGTATAACGCATATCTTCCACCCATTGAATAGCCTACCAAAATCTTCCTTCCCTGAAAGAGTTTGAGTGTTTCTTCAAAACGTGGCAATAAAGATTCTGGAGAAACTTCGTCAGCTTTAGGTGCTTCACCAAACCCCGGCAAAGATATCAGAACGACTGAGCAAAATTTTGTTAAAGTTGCTACCAAATGGAGAAACTCATCTCCGCAATCCGCAAACCCGTGTATAAAAAAAAGAATTGGTACTTCTTTAATGTTTTTAGCGGGATATACCTTAAAAAATAATGGTTCAGAGTTTGATTGGAGTTTCATTTGCCGCTGACTCTAATAAGCAACTATCACTTCGCAAATCTTATTCATTAACTCTAAAGCGCGTTTATTTTGATTGATATGATTTTGAAGCAGCATGGAGAATACAAAAACATCACCACTTTTGGTGTCTATGTATCCAGATAAAGCATTCACTCCGCTCAATGTGCCGGTTTTTGCAAAAACCCTACCTTGTGCTTCGGTTTTAATCATTCTACGTTTAAGTGTTCCATCAACCCCCGCGATTGGGAAAGTTGAGCGCAAGGAAGTATAAATCTCGGGATGTTTCTCATAAAAAAATGTTAACAAGTTTGAAAGCATTCCCGTAGAAAACAAGTTATAGCGAGAGAGTCCTGAACCATCTAACATACGATAATTATTGGGACTCCATCCGGAAAGTGAAATTAATGAATCCACAAAAATTTTACCAAGATCCGCTGTTAGAAGTGTATCTCGCTTTATTGAACCTAATATGCGCAATGTATTTTCAGCGGAAAGATTATCGCTTGTTTTATTAAGAGGTGTTAACACTTCGAGCAGTGGGCGCGAATGTACATAGAGAGGTGTATGTGTTATTGGTGTTTTGGCAAAACCCGACTCTTTATACTGAATACCTTTTAGTTCGAGAAAGGAAGTAAAAACTTTTAGTGCAATATGCTCGGGATGCACTAAATTAATTTCATCGGTCACCGCCGGGGCATCCGAGCGTATAACCCCTTGTACCGAAAGCTCGTTGGTGTTGTTTTTTATATCACGAGTTATAACAATGTTGGTAACACCGGTATCTGTAGTTACCGCTTGATTATTGATTTCAAATTTATACTTGAGAGGAATGTAGGTTATACTTGGGCTTTCGCCAACACTGTTAGGTAGTACGGTTACTGCAACACTATTTTTTTCGATACCAAATGAAGTGATGTAAGGCGCATAGTACGAGGGGTCTTCGTCCCATGTCCAACCCGCACCTTTAGTTAATGTGTCTGAAAGAGAAATATCCGCATATACATTTCCTGTTATCTCTCTTATTCCCATTGCGTATAATGTGTCCACAATAAACTCAAGGTCTTTTTCTCTGAGGTCGGGGTCATACCCCCCTTTTATAAAAAGGTTACCCTTTAATAATCCTCCCGAAAGCACTCCATCCGTTGAAATTATCGTTTTATACGTAAAATCTTTACCTAAAAAATAGAGTGCCGTAGAAGTGGTAAGAATTTTGGTATTAGAAGCCGGAACAAGTAGCAGCTTTGGTTGCAGTGTAAATACGTCTTTTTTTGTTGAAAGATTATGAACAACCAAAGAGAGTTGAGTTGATTCAAAAAGAGAATCTTTGAGAATTTCTTGAATACCTGCTTTAAGCTTTTTGATGGATTTATGTTGTGGATAAGCACAAGCGGAAATTAGTACAATCAGTACCAATATACTGCGAAAGAAGCCCGATTTAATCACTATTATATTCCTTTTCAGGTTATGATTTCAGTATGAAGTGCTATTTCTTCAAGTATGGATGCCACTTTTAAGCACTCAGGTAATCCACCTCCAAACACAACTGTTTTCCCGTTGTAATGTGCCTCATAAGTATAACCATAGGCTGTGGTTAAAGAACAGGCTATTGCTTTCATAATCTGATGAGCAACCTCATCAAAAGAGTGGTGGTCATCGTTGTAGAGCACAACTCTCGACGCCAATCCTTCTTTAGAATCGGTTTCAGTGGAGATAACGGGTAGTGTAAGTGTATCTGGATTCATACTACAAATATAATCAACAGAAAAATGTTGTTAAAGTGATAGTTTTATAAACTTGCTTCGGTAATTTTGTGTTAACAAAGAATAATAATTTCTGAAATTAGTACGTTTACATTAATCACTCTTGTTTTTTGGAGGTTGTATGAAAATTGCAGTTTGCGTGAGCTTCGTCCCCGATACTGCATCTAAAATAAAAATCTCTGCGGAAAGCTCCGCAGTAGATACTACAGGGCTAACTTTTATACTTAACCCTTATGATGAATTTGCCATTGAAGAAGCGTTAAAGCTTAAAGAGAAACTTGGCGGTGAAGTTCATATTTTTAGTATGGGTAACGATACGGTTAAAGAAGGAATTCGTAAAGCCTTAGCTATGGGTGCCGATGAGGGCTCTCATCTTAAAACTGATATCTCATTTGATGCCATTTCCACTGCTAAAGCACTTGCCGATGCAATTAAAAATTACGGAGCTGAACTTGTTTTGGTCGGGAAACAATCGGTAGATACCGATGGTGGTGTTATGGCTCAATTAATTGCTGAATTTTTGGATTGGAACGCTGTTCCTTCAGTTACTTCACTAACCATTGAAGGTGTAAACGTAACTGCCGAAAGTGAAATAGAAGGTGGAAAAGAAGTAATTTCCACTTCACTTCCTTGTGTAATATCCACCCAGAAAGGTCTTAACGATCCTCGTTACGCATCACTCAAGGGTATTATGGCGTCAAAAAAGAAAAACATTGCTGAAATTGCAGTTGTTTTAGAGAATCTCTCAACTACTTTTATCTCTGCATCGTTGCCCCCTGCAAAGCCGGCAGGCAGAATTTTAGGGAGTGATAGCTCAGCAGTCTCTGAGTTGGTGCGTTTGTTAAAAGATGAAGCGAAAGTGTTATAGGAGTTTATAGAATGAAAATTTATGTTTTAGTTGAACAACGTTCCGGTGTAATTAAGGATAGTTCGTTACAAGCCATTTCCCAAGCAGCGGTGCTCGCTTCGGCAGTTTCTGCAACATGTGTAACCGCGCTTGTGGTTGGCTCCGAGATTAGTAATATCGAAAAAGCAAGATCCTATGGTGCCGAGGCAGTAATACACCTTAAAAATGACAATTTGGCATTTTATTCCGGATCAGGCTACAAAGAAGTAATACTTTCATCTATTGATACAAATGATTCTTGTATCATTATTGCAGCAAATACATCGTTTGGAAAAGATCTTGCAGCAAAATTAGCAGTTAAACTCAACGCAGGCATTGTAACAGATGTTGTTGCAATCAATAGTGATGGAGGGAAACTTGAATTTACAAAGCCGATATATGCAGGGAAGGCTTATCAAACACTCTCACTAAACAGCACAAATAAAGTGATTACTTTGCGTCCCAACATCTTTCCGGCAGTAGTAAGTCAAAATTTATCAACGTTAGAAGTAAAAGAAGTTGGAACTCCTTCACTGAGTGCCAAAGTTATAGAATACAAGAAGAACGAAGGTAAATTAGACGTTGCCGAAGCTTCAATAATTGTTTCAGGTGGTCGCGGTATGCAGTCGCCGGAACATTTTAAATTAATTGAAGAACTTGCTGATACACTCGGAGCTGCAGTTGGAGCTTCGCGTGCAGTAGTAGATGCCGGCTGGCGCCCACACGCCGAGCAAGTAGGACAAACAGGTAAAACCGTATCCCCTACTCTTTATGTTGCTTGTGGTATCAGCGGAGCAATTCAACACCTTGCAGGTATGTCATCATCTCGCTATATTGTTGCGATTAACAAAGATAAAGATGCACCTATTTTCTCGGTTGCTGATTATGGTATAGCGGGCGATGTTTTTGAAGTAGTTCCCGCTCTTATTAAAGCATTAAAACAATAATTAACGGAAAGCATTATGTTCGATAAAGTCGAATTTGAAATAATTCAACTCAGTTCTAATTCTCCCAGTGGTACCATCAATACCCTGCTTTTGAAGGAAATTGACGGTAACCGCCGACTCCCTATTGCAATTGGGGCTGCCGAAGCTCAAGCCATTGCAGTTGAATTAGGCGGACAACCACGAGCACGCCCCTCGACACACGATTTGATGAAATCCTTAATTATCAATATGAATTCAAATCTGCGCGAAGTGGTAATTCACGATTTAATTCAAAATGTTTTTTATTGTAAAGTCGTTCTCGATATATCAAGTATGTCAAACGAAGTAGATGCCCGCCCAAGCGACGCTATTGCTCTGGCAGTGCGGTTTGGTGCCCCTATCTATGTTACAGAAAGCGTTTTGAAGCTTGCTTCCTTTTCTGTTTCTTCAGAAGAATCTGAATCAGAATCAAAGCACGAATCCAGCGAGGATGATTTTCACCAAAACTTTAGAAGTTTTGAAAGAGAATCTTTTGATGAGGAAGATGAGGAGGAAAAGAATACAGAATCCCATTCTTCGAGCGATGATGATATTTCAGTGGGCTCTACACCAAAAGCAACACCCGCCGAGGCGCGTTATGCCTTTTTGCAGAATCAACTTCGCGAGGCACTCGAAAAAGAAGATTATGAGCGCGCTGCCATTTTACGTGATGAAATAAAGCGATCCGGCTTCTAAATTGAAAAAAAGAGGGTCTCTTTCGAGACCCTCTTTATTAGTCTATGTTGTAATGTCGAAGGCTTGTTTTCCAATCTCACAATCCGTACATCGGTTTTTAGAGCAATATCCTCGAAACAATTCAATCATTCCTTGATAAATCACTGAACGGGTCCAGTGATCATCCATAGCCAATGCCTCTTTCATCTCTGAAACTATACTATTGTTTACTTCTATTGTTACATCACAATAAACATGCATGGCTTTTTCAGCATACTTTGTTTGGCCAAACACTTTGAAATACAAGTACATTAACGGAAATATTACATTTGCCACAATTTCATCGGCTCTGTTACTTCCTACAAAATAATGAATTTCGGCCTCCTTGGCACTGTCAAATACATAATGCTTCGACCAATAACCATCAGATTTCACAATGAACAACGAACGAACAGAATTCTTCAGCACTCGTATGTTGTGTATTTCCCTAAATTTTTGAGTTAGTACTTCAAGCAAATTTCCATGAAGTATTTTATGTATTAACTTTACACCACCGGCCAAGCGAATGGTGGGGAAATTTTGCGGACGCAACTTAAAGAAATGCCAATCTTCTGTTGCAAAATGCTTGCCGTCGTATTGAGGCTTTATCTCTAACCATCTATCACGTAAATCTCGTAAATACTCAGAACCTCCCTCGGTATTTACAATATCTACTTCAGAGAGTAAACCGCCAATGTGGAATAAAGCAGACTCAGCGTTTGCTTCAAAATGATCATCGTTTTCTATCTTCGAAATAAATTCAAGATCCACTGCTTGCGCAAGTTGAAGCATAATTGTTTTGTTTTGAGAGTAGCCAAGTGCTTCAAAAATTAATTCGTATAGAAGCTGGTTCCATAATGATTTATCGTGCAAATCACTCGGCCTCAAATCCTTTTCCATATCCTCTTGCGGTATTGCATAAGATACAACGGGTTCATGAACGGTTAATTGCTTTTGGTAGGCAATTTCCTTTAGCCGTACCATTAGGCGGTCGCTTTTTTTATGAAATCGTTCAATTCCTAATTGCTGCAATAACTGAAGACGTGTGTGTTCCTCGATATAAGGAGCAAGTGAATGACAAGGAATCTTTAAGGTATTGGGAGTGTAATTATCGGATATGAGCTGTTTAATCTCGTCGGAAAGCGAGCCATCCAAATACGTAGAAAGTTCAATGGTTTGTATTTTTCTGCCGTCGGATGTATAAACAAATGGTTGGCGTGTATCTCTTTTTAAAACAATGTGAAGTATCACACTGTTAAATCTTCGATTAATATGATGACCGTGTGTTTTCCAATCAGATTGGGAAACATCAATCTCAACATCACCATTGTAGATGAGATTATTTATTTTTACTCGGGCGTTTCTGAAATCAGGACCTGCTTGATCCTTATTTAATTCGCCTAATTCAAGTAAGTGAATAGCCTCACCGCTAAGCGCCTGAACTTCTTTTGATGGTGATTGCATCTTTAACATATGTTGTAGAAGCACTTCACCGATAGCATTATGTGTTCGCATTATGGATCCCTTCCATTAGACGGTACCCCGAACTGTAAAAAATGACCTATTAACGATTACGCCCAAGCAACGTTAGACAGTCTCTACTGTTCTTCACACAAACTTAAACAATCAAAATATGAATTAAAAATACTTTGTATGAATTTTTATTTATTTTTTTTCGTTTTTTTGGTTTTGGTTGGGGCGCCAATACCGAGGGCAAAACCGGAGCAAAACCGAAACCACATCTTTCACTTTGTATTTTTCTCAACCAAACAAAAATGTGTCGCGTTTGGCCTTGATTGCAATGACTTCTTCAAAGTAACTCTCGTCATCTAATTGAGTTCCGAAAATTTGGTCCATAAAACCAGGACTTCCAATTCCTTCCGAAAGACTTCCACCACAGCGTCCATCGTGATGAGACAGGTGCATTCTGCTGTCAAATGCTTTCCAATATGTAAAACAGTACCCAGAATGCTCATACATCGCGAAAAGTGATCCGACAACAGCAAGAGCTGTGTCAAAGAGAATGTGCGTTTCAACAAGAGCCAAAAAACAACCATAAGGCATAATGATTTCCACCACGAAATCTATTGGAGACATGTACAAACTTGCAGAAGCACAACCTCCAGTACTTCTATGGTGCTTCTATTCGGCAATGAAAGCCAAAACAAAATCTCAAAGAATCTACCTTATGGATTCCATACATGCATTTCAGATGCAAAAT
>CALKUG010000337.1 GCA_937996765.1 uncultured Ignavibacteria bacterium | reverse complement strand
TTGAGGGTAATCTTTTGGAAATCATCAAAATAATAACCAACTAAAACGGTAGCGCGTGAAAGGTCGTTATCAACGGTAGCTTCTTTATCTCTATCGTAAACATCGTAGCGAACGCCAAGCTCTACGTTATCAAGAACTTTGCCTGTTGCGTAAAGATAATAACCTTGTGGTTTAGCAGTATAAGTTCCAGGACCTGCTGCAACTTCAACTGACGAAGAAAGATATTCTGCTTGAGCTTGAATTGTTTTGGTTTTGTAACCTAAAAACACATTGAAAGCTGTTTCGGCAAACTGTCCGCTTACGCCATTCCTACCATTCAAATATGAAAAATTTGCTTCAAAATCTTTCATGAATTTCGCGCCAAACTGAGCAACAATATCTTTTTGATTGTTGTTATCGTTAGCGTTAGCTCCTGTGCCATTCATCACCATAACTTTGTAGTAAGGTGAAAAAGCATCGTTCATTTTGTATTCGCCAGAAACCTGCACACCTTGATCCCGGAACATAGCACCATTCATACCCATGCTACGAGTAAACAAATCGTGGATGTAAGAAAGATTGGTGAACTTCCACACAAAAAGTGAAGGGTATTGTTCCATACCAAAAGGATATTTGAACTGACCTGCACGAATATTTAAAAGTTTATCAGCATTATAGTCCATAAAAGCTTGAGTCATGGTAGGTGTACCAGATAACTCCATTTGTGCACCAAAACCGATTTTATCATAAAACTTGCCCGAGATATTCAAACGAGCAGCACGCGTCAAAAAGCGGGTATCGGGACTTGTTCCTTCAGTAGCATCGTAGTTAAAACCAATCAATCCATAAGCCGAAAAATTAATTTTCAATGGCTCTGCAGGTTTTTCCTGAGCATTAACAGTTACAAAAGCTCCAATTAAAAGAGCAGCGAATAAAAGTGAAAATCGTTTCATAGTATAGAACCTTCGATTAGTGTGAAAATACAAGAAATTTGATTTACGGTAGGGAACTTATCTAAAGTTATACTTAAAGTCAATACCCCTAAGTCCTTATAAATAAGGAAGCCCCAAAAACGGGGCTTCAAAAACAGCAAATATTCAATAAAATGAACGTCAATTACTTAAAAACAGAAAAAATAACCGGGAATAATTATTCAGGAATAACGTTTAAAGTAGGGTCAATTTCGCGTTTAAGCAAACCTTCAATTGCCATAAGCGTTCCGCGGGTAGCAGAAGGGCAGGTTCCGCAAGCACCCTGATAGCGAACTTTTAGCGTGTTATCATCAAACGAGAGTACTTCGAGTCCGCCGCCATCGTTAGCCAAGGCAGGCATCACCTTTGCGTTAAGAATCTGCATAATTTTGATCAGTTTTTCGCCGGCATCTTCACCAAGGGCTTCGGGTTCTTTTTCAGCGGGGATGGTGGAGGCATCAAACCGTGTGATAAACGTTAAGAACGGGCGCTGAATCTTGCCCCAATCGGTAGCAGGACCTTTTTCGACAGTAACAAACTTGCCCGAATAAAACACCGATACCACGCCTTCTATGCCAAACACACCAAGAGCAAGGGGGTCGTTAGCGGCTTGATCAACGCTCGAGAATTGGCGCGATTCAAATTTTAGCAAATTATCATTTAAAATAAATTTAATTGCGTGTGGGTTAGGGGTCAATTCAACATCAACAACCTGTAACATCATAAACTCCGATAAATCTTTAATAAACTCAACCGTACAAAAATACGCAAAGTTCGGGATATTTTAGGACAGAGGTCAGAGGTGAGAGGACAGAGGAGCCAGAAGCCAGAAGCCAGGGGACAGGAGAAAGGGAGAATTGAGAATTGAAAAAAGAGGACTCGGGACTCGGGACTCAGCCCCGAGCAGGCTCGGGATTTCGCTTCGCACAAGACTCTGTGGGGAGATTGGCTTAGAGGTGAGAGGAATACAATGCCGTGGAGCCTGTGCCGATTTATGGGGCATCGAACATTGGTAGAAAATCCGATGCAGATACATACCTCTTTTGCATGCCGAAGGTATGCAATCACTCCCGACGAAGGAGGGTGTGACAGTAGCCTTATGAATATACCCACCCACCCCTTTTTTTGTTGCATCCCTTCGGGATGCGATGTTTGTTTGGTATGGTTTATTCTACAGTCCCGATAAATCGGGATTAATTCCCTTCGGGAATGGGCAAGAGAAGACCCAACTGTTACATTGCCCAGATTTATTTAATCCCGGAGGGATTGTATCATACACGACGAAGGAGGGTGTGACTGTAGCCAAAACGATGCCCCCCAACCCCTTTTTGTTGCATCCCCGAATTAATTCGGGGATGCCTGGCGTGTTTTCGTTGTGTGTTGCTACAGTCACATTAAAATGTGATTCCATCCGTTCGGGATGAAAACAAAATGGAAATATGGTTCCAACAATGCTGTAGAGTCCGTCCAGAATTTATTCGGAGCATGCAATGTAATTTATTCCTGTTGATTCAATAATGTTGTGTTAATATTTAATTTTTATAATGCCGGAGGCATTTGACATTGGTAGAAAATAGAGGTGGGGTGACGGCGTTTCTACAGTCCCCCCGAATGAATTCGGGAGGGATTCCATCCCGTTCGGGATGAGAACAAAATAATAGTATGGTTTTGTAATGGCTTGGTTTATTCAATCACGACGAAGGAACAGGAGTTGGTGCGTCCTTTCCACTGTGGTAGTATTAATCATGGGGGGGAAGCTTTGAGGGGCTAAAAAAGCATTGTTAGGTTACTGAGTGTTTTTAGGTTACCTTTAACTATCAGTTAAGCGGTTGTATGTTGTGAGTCTTAGGCCACCTACACAATCGTGTCAGGACTAGATTTTAACGAAAGGTTAATATCATGTTATACACTATAGCGATTATTCTGATAATTCTCTGGATTCTTGGACTCGTTTCCTCTTATACCATCGGCGGCTTCATTCACATTTTACTTGTGATTGCAGTTGTTATGGTCTTAGTAAACCTCATTAGAGGGAAACCTGTTCTTTAACAAATGTTTTAAATAACATTATTATGTGATGTTATCTCGCTCTGCCAATTAATCAATTCCACAATATACTCAAGATTTTTTGCTGCTAATAGCGTTATAAAAAAAGCTCCGATTTCCTCGGAGCTTTTTTTGTTAATGAGAGAAATAATGTTGTAATATTGCTTAATAACTCATTGAGTCGAGTTTTACTTTGCCGCGGAATACCCAGTAAATACTAATGGTATAAGCCAACACAAACGGTATGCCGATGATTGCTATGGTGAGCATTATCTGCAGGGTGTTTTGCGATGATGCTGCGTTGTAAATATTAAGACTGTACTCAGGGTTAATGGTTGAACGCACAAAGTTGGGGAAGAGTCCTATTGCAAATAATGTTATTAAAGCAAACACGCTTGCTCCTGATGAAAGGAACGCGCGAAACTCATTTTTGAGATGCATTTCGCGTGGGATGTTTGCTATTGCAAGCATGTTAAGAATTGCAACACCAAACAACCAGGGATGCTGTTTGAATGGTTCAACCATATGCGGGAAGAATACCAGCGTTATCATTGTGGTTGTTACATACATTATCACAAAAAATATGATGGTATTATTCACCCAACCGCGTGCCGTTTCTTGAACTACTCCGTCTGTTTTCATAGTAAGGTA
>CALKUG010000336.1 GCA_937996765.1 uncultured Ignavibacteria bacterium | reverse complement strand
AAAAATACCGATTTTACCACTACTGTATGCACTTAGTCGCGTTACTTTTAGTGCGGGATTCGTTGCACCATTGATAAAAGCAGAAACACTTTTTTCGGTTATAACTAATTTGAGTGTAAACCAACTGTTCGGGTTTGGTGGGTTAACTATTTCGCTTTCAAATTCGGCATTTCGCTCTGTGCGCAATTTACTCCAAGTATATTCCGGGTGAGAAATATATTGTATTGCATGCACTCTGCGTACTGAATCTTTAGCAAAAAAATTAAAGGGGCGGCAATAAACTGCCTCGTAGGTTGAGTCATTTTGTCCGTTAAATACAATTCCGATAAAGCTCCGTTGAAAAACATCTTTTCCGCGCATTTCAAGTTCTATTGTCCCTTCTGAAAATGGGGTGGTTGGGTACCATGCCATTCCTTCTGTTTGAAGTTCTGAAAGTCTGAGGTATTTCTCACCCGAACTATCACTTTCAATGGTTGCGGCGCGGTTGATAATTTCCAGCGAGTTCTTAGTGTAGAGTTCAACAGTATTGAATGTAACCTGAGCTTGTACTGTGTAGGCAAATGCGAAAATGATGGTAAATAAAAGAGCGTTTTTCATTGTTTTATCTCTGTTCCGTGTTTAAATATTCAATCCATAATTTGGCGATGTTTTGGGTTAATAGTGTTGGCGAATTACAATCGCAGTTGCTAAAACCGAGTACATACAAGTTATATTTGGGAACATATACTCCCATGGTTTTATAACCAAATATGCTTCCTCCATGTTCACGAGTTGGCGTTCCGCTCAGTTCTTTAATTTTCCAACCGTATCCATATTCGATTGGTGTTCCATTATTCAAAGAATAGTTCGAGAATAATTTTTTGGTACTCTCTTTTGTCAAAATAGTATAATTATTTAATGCATTCTGCCATATGAGCATATCCGATACATTAGACATTAGAGATCCGGATGAATAGGGAATGCTATAACTAATTACTGATTTGTTCACGTAGCCATCATCATCTTTGGAATAACCGTAGGCTTTGTTCTTTATTACGGATCTATCGGGGGCGTAAAATGAATTAGTCATCCCAAGCTTTTTGAAAATGTTTGTTTCAATAAACTCCTGGTAGGATTGACCTGAAACAATTTCGATAATGTATCCGAGAAGGACATACCCAGAGTTATTGTATTGATATTTTTCACCGGGTAATGAATCAACAGGTTCATCTTTAAAGAAATCCACCAACATTTTGGGACTCATTTCAGTTGTTGCAATCTCTTTTAGCCTCTTCATTTTTGTATAATCTTTGATGCCGGATGTATGGGTAAGTAGATGGTGTATAGTTATTTTATTACCATTTGGGTAATCAGAAATATATTTGGATATGCTGTCGGATACGTTAAGCTTATTCTGCTCTGACAACATCAATATCGACACCGCAGTAAACTGCTTGGTCATCGAACCTAATTGAAATACGTTATCAGAATTCATATCAACATCAAGCTCAAGGTTTGCTTTACCAATAACTTTCTGATAAACAGCTTTTCCTTCCCTATACACAACAAATACTCCACCCGGGCCGTTAGAATCGGTAAATTGAGCACTAATTAGACTATCAATACTGCGATTTAGATGCTGTCCAAACCCGGAGACAGAAGTGAGAACAAATAGAAATACCATTTGTTTCAGAAGTATAGAGGATTTAATGTAGTACATAGTTAATCCGTTATTGGTTGGGAAAAATTTTCCATAACACGGATACTCATTAGTAAACCGCAGTTCGTTTTTTTGGAATTCAAATATAATAGAAAAGATATTTTAACCACTTGACTTGGGTTAAGAACGATTTCGATTTGCGGAAGATCCTACCAAGATATTTTGACTGAATTATGAGTTGATATTAAGTTGTATTAGCCATATTTTTACAATTAAATTGGAGTAAGAACATTTGAAAATTATAGCATTGTTACGCGGAATAAACGTTGGTGGCAAACACAAAGTAGAAATGAAGAATTTAGTTCAGCTTTTTGAGGAAATTGGATTCACAAATGTTAAAACATACATCAATTCGGGAAACGTTATTTTTGATTCAAAATTATCAATAGTTGAAATTTGTGATATAGTTGAGGCAAAATTGCGTTTGGCTTATGATTTTGAAATTCCTATTTTGGTAATTACACAAGATGAATTGAAAAAAAATGTTAATTCAATACCTGAACAATGGCTGAATAGTGATATTGAAAAAACAGATGTTGCATTTTTATTTCCTGAAGTAGATAACGAGAATATTATTGATAACTTGCCATTCAACCTTGAATTTATAGATGTTAGATATAAGAAGGGTGTTATGTTTTACAACGTAACAAGGGAAAATCAAAAACAAAGCAATCTTGATAAAGTCATACTGCACAAATTATTCCGCAAGATGACTGTACGGAATATAAATACGGTTCGGTACCTGGCTAACTGCTAACAATAGTATTATGAATTTGGGTACTT
>CALKUG010000335.1 GCA_937996765.1 uncultured Ignavibacteria bacterium | reverse complement strand
GGAAAGCCAGTGCTTGTCGTTTATTATTCTTGCAAGCGACCCTATGGTTGCAAATGAATAAAGTGCTACTTGCATTTCGGTTGAAGCATTATTTTCTGCAAGCACCGTTGCTACCGAAAAGATAAACGAGGTATGACCCGAAGGGAAAGCGTTGTGTGCAAATGAAAAACCAAATGGAGTAAAAGAATCTGCACCTTCGTTTGTGTAAGGGCGTGCTCGACCGGTTATGGTTTTTATACTTTGTGTAATGATGCTCGAAAAGAAAATGGATTCAAGCAATTTTCTCCCAAGAATTCTGTTTTCGGAATTCTCGGTAGCATACCCTTGAGCGTAAAGATATATTGCAGAAGCCGAGAAAGCGGGAATGTAATAATCGTCTATAGCCGCTATGCTTGAAATAATAGGAGTTTTTGCTTGTTGAGAATATGAACGAATATCGTCATCAATAAAATAGGCAGGTAGTGTAGCTGCTGAAAGTGAACCGAGTATTATTGCATCGCGAGATTTAAGATGAGCACCGGGGGAGAAAAGCTCTCCGCCGGTGTACCAAAAATATTTAAAGTCGTTTGATTGAGCAGAAGTTGTTGTAATGGTTAATAAAACAATAACAACAAGAGTACTACTCTTCAACCAATTCAATAGCTTTACGAACAAAGCCGTCAACCTTATCTAAACGTTGCCGAGCAGTTTCAGCGTCAACGTTTGCTTTTACCATAACAAGAGCGGTTTTTACATGACCCTCAGCTTTATGGAGAACATCTCCTGCCTCTTCGTAGCTAAGTCCGGTTATAGTCATTACAATGCGTTTTGCACGCTCAACAAGTTTTTTGTTGGTCATTTGTAAGTCAATCATCATGTTTTCATACACTTTGCCAAGGCGTACCATCGAGGAGGTAGTAAGCATATTCAAAACAAGTTTTTGCGCTGTTCCACTTTTCATACGTGTGGAGCCCATAATTACTTCGGGACCAACATTCACACAAATAGGAACATCAACGCCTTCTATGTTAAACCCTTCGAGCGGTGTGCAAGTGATGTACAAGGTCTGTGCGCCCAACTCTTTTGCCTTTTTAACTGCGCCAATAACATAAGGCGTTCTTCTGCTTGCAGCTATACCGCATACTACATCTTTATCGGTAACGTGAGCGTGCATAACATCGCGTGCGCCGTTTTCTTCTGCATCTTCAGCGCCTTCTTGTGCGCGGAACATTGCTTCTTTACCGCCGGCAATATAACCTTCTATCATTCCCGGAGGTGTACCGTATGTGGGTGGACATTCAGAGGCATCTACAACTCCTAAGCGTCCGCTGGTACCGGCTCCAAAATAGAGTAAGCGTCCACCATTTTTAAGAGCTTCAACAATAATGTCAACTGCCTTAGTGATGTAGGGTATTTGTTCTTCAACGGCGAAAGCAATTTTTTTATCGTCGTTGTTGATGATGCGTAAAATTTCTTCGGTTGAAGATATATCAATATTTACTGAGTTAGGATTTCTTTGTTCCGTAGAAAGCGCAGCAATTTCATTGAAGAGCGCTTCGTTTTTGTGTTTAATCATTTAGATATCTCCAATACAACAAGCTTTTTTTCTTTAATATTTTTAATATTACTGGGCTTGTAGTGCAATTCATAAATTGTCGATTTTTTGATATGCGAGCTGTACTTTGTAAACATCTTATCAAATTCTTCGGTCAGGTCACCACCTTTAAGGGCAATGAGATGAGCTTTGTTTGTGATGAGAGGAAGTGCATAGCGTACCAATAAAATAAGTGGTACTGTGGCTCTACTAACAACTAAATCGAATGACGATTGATAACGGGATATAAAGCTGTCGTCTTCCACACGCGCGAGTTCAGGCGTAACAGAATTAAGTAATAGAGTTTCAGCAAAATGCTGAACAGAATCTATTTTTTTCTTAATGGAATCAACAACTACCCCTCTAAGCTCCGGTCTCATTATCGCAAGCGGAATTCCCGGTAATCCGCCTCCGGTGCCTATATCAATAAATCGTGTACAACGTGAGGGAACGTAGTTCGAAAGGAGAGCAGAAATAAAAACGTGGTTCTCAATAACATTCGGGGTGTCTTTGCGCGAGACGAGATTAACAATATCATTACGCTCAACTAACAGCTGAGCATACTCTGCCAACAACTCTATTTGAGTTACATCGGGTGTGAGTTCATTTTCCCAAAAAAACTGGGTTAATTGTTTAAGATAAAGTTCCCGAGAATCTGACATAAGTCCTGAATTTATTTCTTCAAATATACCAATAAAATAGAAATATCTGAAGGAGTTATCGCTGCTATTCGTAACGCTTGGCCAACAGAACGAGGTCTATGCTTTGTTAAATTTTCTCTCGCTTCTGTTGAAAGTTGTTTAATGCTCGAAAAATCAATATTAAAAGGAATGCGTATCTCTTCATACCGTTCCATTTTATCAACTTGATCTTGCTGCCTTTTGATGTAACCTTCATACTTCAGGTCAATTTCTACTTTATCAAGAATTTCTTGATTGCTAAAATACTCGGGAACACTTTCCTGAGCAGGCACTTTATCTAACAGTTGGCGTAAGGTAATTTCGGGACGCTTGGAAAGCTTTGAGAGTGTTTCGGGTGTTTGAAGTGCCTGACTTCCGGCTTCTTCCAATAAAGGATTTATAACGGCTATTGGGAGTTTCGTTTGCTCGCAGTACCGTTTACCTTCTTCAACTTTTCGTTGTTTCTCCATAACTTGGGCGTATTCGTTATCTCCAATAAGACCAATACGTTTGCCTAAATGTGAAAGACGAATATCTGCATTATCTTGTCGCAATAACAATCTATGTTCCGCACGTGAAGTAAACATACGGTAGGGCTCGTCGGTAGTTTTATTAACCAAATCGTCAATTAGTACACCTATGTACGCATCGCTTCGGCGAAGCACAAGTTCCTCTTCTCCCTTAATTTTAAGTGCGGCATTGATACCTGCAATTAAACCCTGAGCAGCAGCTTCCTCATACCCTGAGGTTCCGTTCACTTGACCGGCGAAATACAATCCCTTAACAAGCTTTGTTTCCAAAGTTAAATCTACCTGGTGAGGAGGAAAGAAGTCGTATTCCACAGCATAACCGGCTCGCACCATATCAACTTCTTCGAGTCCTTTGATTTTTCTCATTGCCTCGAGTTGAATTTCGGCAGGTAAAGAACTCGAAAAGCCGGCGAGATAAATAAGATCGCTTTCTAATCCTTCGGGTTCTAAAAAGAGTTGGTGGGAAGTCCTTTCAGCAAATCGAACAATTTTATCTTCGATAGAAGGGCAGTAACGAGGACCAACACCCTGAATTCTGCCGGTGAACATAGGGGATAAATCAAATCCCTTTTCTAAAATTTTGTGTACCTCTTCGGAGGTATAAGTGATGTGACAAGATACCTGTGGCTGAAAAGGAAAGTTTTCCAATAGTGTTCGGTGTGAAAAAGGTTGAGGAATCTCATCTCCCGCTTGTTCTTCGAGCGAAGAAAAATCAATGCTGGATTTTCGAAGTCGGGGTGGTGTTCCTGTTTTAAGTCTGCCTGATTCAAATCCCATTGCAACCAAACTTGCTGTTATTCCCACGGCGGGTTGCTCTCCAAATCTTCCGCCTTTAATGGAATCTACACCAACATGCATTAACCCATTAAGAAAAGTACCCGAGCAAAGAACCACAGCTTTTGCAGAAATAAATTCACCCTCAGCGGTTTTAACTCCGGTTACTACCCCTGCCTCTTGGATAATTTCTATTATAGAAAAATCAACAATGTCAAGATTTTGAGTGTTCTCTACAACTTCTACTGCTTTGTTGTTGTAGAGTGTGCGGTCATTTTGTGAGCGTGGAGACCAAACTGCAGGACCTTTAGAGCGGTTAAGCATCCTGAACTGGATTCCTGTAGCGTCGGCAATTTCGCCCATTACACCACCCAAAGCATCAATTTCGCGTACAAGGTGTCCTTTAGCTGTTCCACCTATAGCGGGGTTGCAGCTCAAACGCCCAATCCCTTGCTTTTCCATGGTGGCTAAAGCTGTTTTACATCCCATTTTAGCTGCGACCACCGAGGCCTCTATGCCTGCGTGTCCGCCGCCGATAACTAATACATCGTAACTTTTCATAAACGTTCTTAATATTGCACTTGTGTTTCACGTGAAACACTGTTCTAAAAATTCGTAAAAATACTTTGCTCATGAATGAGCAGTAACTTAAAATCTAAAAAAATAAAATAGCACCAACCGGATCTAAAAGTGTCCGGTGGTGATTTAATGAACAAGGTACTTTGGTCGCTCGTTCGTTTCCCACAAAAGTCCAAAATGTTTCACGTGAAACAAAAAGGACTACTTGCCAATGCAGAAAGAAGAAAAAATCGAATTGAGCACATCATCAGAACTAACTTCGCCTATTATCTCTGCAAGAGATTCAGAAGCGGCTCTTAAATCTGTAGCTATGTATTCGCCTGTAAATTGGTTTCCTATTGCCGTCAAAGAATTAGTAAGATTTTCTCTTGCTTTGGTTAACGCTACATGGTGTCGTGCATTGGTTACAATAGCTGTTTTTTCCGTGTAGGTATTAACGCCTAACATCTTTTCACGCAATACTTGAAACAGAGTGTTTATTCCCTCGCCTGTTTTTGCTGAAATATAGATGTTGTTTGTTAGGCGATTTTCTGTTTTATCGCACTTGTTGAACACCGAAATAATTCGCTCTTGAGGTGTTAGCGAGCAGAGTTCTGCATAGAGTTGGGTATTAAATTGCTCCGTTGCATCGTTAAGGAACACCACAAGATCGGAATTAATAACGGTCTCTTTGCTTCTTTTAACACCCTCGGTTTCAATAACATCATCTGTGTCACGTATGCCCGCGGTGTCGAAAAGTTTGTACAAAATGCCGTCAATGGTTAACTCTTCGCGTAAAACGTCTCTTGTTGTACCGGGTATATCGCTTACAATGGCCCGATATTCTTTCAGGAAGTAATTAAGTAACGAGGATTTTCCGACGTTTGGGGCTCCAACCAGAGCAACGTTTATTCCCTCCCGAACCGTTTTACCAAATGAGTAACTTGCAATGAGTGATTCAAGCTCGGTTAGAATGTCGTTTATCATCGAAACAAGCGATGTGCGATCAACAAATTCGATATCTTCTTCAGCAAAATCTAATTCCAACTCAACAAGAGAGGATGTTTTGATAAGTGAATCGCGGAGTTGAGTAACTTTTTGCGAGAGCAACCCATCTAACTGATTACGAGCTCCTCTCAACGACGTATCGCTACGAGCAGATATTAATTCGGCTACCGCCTCCGCCTGTGCAAGGTCAATTCTTCCGTTAAGGTATGCACGTCGAGTAAATTCACCCGGCTCCGCATTACGAATCCCTGCGTGCATGAACAGCTCAATTACTTTGGTAGTAATTAATGGGTTACCGTGTATGCTTATTTCAACGGAATCTTCGCCTGTGTATGAGTTTGGGGCGCGAAACACCGTAACTAATACATCGTCTATTACCTCTGAATTGGGGGTTACCAATTTTCCGTAATGTACACTATGACTTTGTACCTCATAAAGGGGTCGTTTACCCACAAAATAATTATTTGCAGTATATATTGAGTCTTTACCGCTCAAGCGTATAACAGAAATTGCTCCATACCCGGCGGGTGTAGCTAATGCAATTATGGTATCTTCGTAATTATTCATAGTACAAAAATAGCTAATAATGTAACAGAGTGTTTATTGTATTTATGCCCTTAAGTTGCTTACGTCCCGCCAATGCGGGATTACATCCTCCCGATAAATCGGGACACGCTTTCTGGATGAGGCCGAGAATTTGTGTTGACGTACCGCTTTAATCACGGAGTTGCATCCCGATTTATCGGGGGATGCAATCACGAGCTTTCTCGTGACTGTAGAAAAACATAAAACACCCCACCCTCTCCGCATCCTCGAGAGTCAGCCCCATTTATTGGGGCGTAATGCCATGTTGTTTCTGTAGGTAATAAAAAATAGCATTGAATACCTACGGCATTCCAATTTTCTTTTTCTGTTTTTCTACAGACATACATTCCCTACGGGAATCAATAAAATATGGGGTTGTTTGCGGGCATTCATTTTGCTACAGTCCCGCCAAGGCGGGATTACATCCTCCCGATAAATCGGGACACGCGTTCGGGATGAAGCAGGCACAGGCAGTTTGGGAATAATAAATTAGTGATGCAACAATTTTTTACCTCGCGATTTAACTTGCAAAGCAAATAATGCTTGTTTATATTTTGGTTGTCATTGCAACTAAAAGCAAAAAATATTTGTTTACTCTAATAACAACACAGGTGTAAGTATGTCAAAAAAAGAACATTCAAAATCGGAACACGATGCAGAAGGAATTGGTAATTTGTTGTGGAAAGTAAGTTTGCGCTGGCAACTTCACTCCAAACAAACTCTCGATCCGTTTGGTATTACACAAACACAATATTTGTTTTTGCTGCATACTAAACACCTTATGCAAAATCATACAATGATAACTCAACAAATGTTAGCAGAAGCGGCTGAGTTGGATAAAATGATGACCTCTAAAGTATTAAAAACTTTAGAAGAGAAACAACTCATCGTACGTACGACTCATCAAAAAGATGCTCGTAGTAAAACTCTTGAGTTAACCGCGGCTGCAGAAGATTTGTTGGTTACTGTTTTACCGCTGCTTCAAAAAAGCGACAAAATATTTTTTGAACCCATATTCGAAAAACAAATAAAGCTTAAAAAACTACTCAATAAAATTTATAAACATTCTTCGTCAAAGGAATAAAAGAGTAATAAACAGAGAAAGCAAAAAAAGGTAGAGGCAATACAATGGAAATAGATCAAAATAAATTTACTATAAAATCCCAGGAAGCTATAGCGGCTTCTATAGAGATTGCACAATCTTACACCAATCAAATTGTTGAACCGGAACATTTATTTGCAGCGTTAATACAGGATAATAATACTGTTGCCGAAAGCTTGCTTGTTAAGGTAGGAGCCAATCTTAATCAACTACGTATGAAGATTGCTGAGTTTTTAGAAAGCTTTCCAAAAGTAACCGGTGCAGGACTTTCGCAACCTTCATTTTCACAAGCGTTTGTAACCTTGCTGGAAAAAAGCTTGCACGAAGCTAACTCACTGAAAGACGAGTATATCTCGATTGAGCATATACTTATTGCTTTCCCCGAAGTACCTAACCGTGTTTCTGATTACCTTAAATCGCAATCAATTACACGCAACGTTTTGTTGTTGGCTCTTAAAGAGATTAGAGGAACAAAACGAGTTACCAGTCAAAATGCAGAAGAAACCTACCAATCATTAAAAAAATACGGCAAGGATTTGAACGCACTGGCACAAGCTGGAAAGCTTGACCCAGTAATTGGACGAGATGATGAAATACGCCGTGTGCTGCAAGTGTTATCGCGTCGCACTAAAAATAATCCGGTGCTTATTGGAGAGCCGGGAGTAGGTAAGACTGCTATTGCT
>CALKUG010000334.1 GCA_937996765.1 uncultured Ignavibacteria bacterium | reverse complement strand
CGCAACAACAGCCCGGTGGAACTACTCCATTGCCATTACCCTCGATAGGAGTAAATGTTGGTACCTCGGATAATCCCAAAGAATTAGCTGTAACATTACAGTTGCTTATTCTTTTAACGGTGCTTTCTGTTGCTCCGTCAATCTTGTTAATGACCACTTCTTACTTACGCATAATTATAACACTGCATTTTTTACGAAATGCACTTGGCACAATGACGATGCCCCCGAATCAGCTTTTAGCCGGTATTGCTCTATTTGTCACGTTTTTTATAATGGCACCCACATGGAATAAAGTAGCTAACGAAGCATTTACTCCCATGATGAATAATGAAATATCTATGGATTCTGCTTACGCTAAAGGTATTGAACCGATTCGTGAGTTTATGTTTAAGAATGCTCGTGAGCAAGAGATTGAGTTTTTTGTGAGTCTTTCTCAAGAATCGCGTCCTGCAAATAGAGATGATTTACCAACGCATGTATTAATCCCTGCGTTTGTTTTAAGTGAGTTAAGGGCAAGCTTCATTATTGGTTTCTTTATTTTTGTGCCTTTTTTGGTGTTGGATATGGTTATATCCAGTATTCTCATGGCTATGGGTATGATGATGTTGCCACCGGCAATGATTTCAATGCCATTTAAAATTCTCTTGTTTATTTTGGTTGATGGATGGACTCTAACGTTGGGTTCGCTAATAAAAAGTTTTAACTTATAAAGTGAGTGACTAATGTCAGTTGATATGTTGGCTTCTGTAATGGGTGATATGTTTATGACCTCACTCATTGTGCTTCTTCCGATTCTTGGTACTGCACTTATTGTAGGACTTATTATTTCGGTATTTCAAGCCGCTACACAGATTCAAGAAATGACACTTACCTTTGTTCCTAAGGTTATTGCCACTGTTTTAGTAATCATTTTACTCCTACCGTTTATAGCCGAAAAGCTTATGACAATGACCATTAATTATTACAATATGTTTGCTACCGTCATCAAATGACCGGAATACCTATTGATACCTTTATTCATGTTTTGCTCATATTCGCACGAATATCATCAGCATTAGCAACAGCCCCCTTTTTTAATACTTCCAATTTCCCCGTTCAAGTAAGAGTGTTCTTTGGAATGCTTTTGGCGTATATGACATTTTTTATGTCACCTGAGTACAATTTTGACCCCAACTATGGATTGGGAGGGTTGGTAATATTAGCTCTTAAAGAAGCTATGGTCGGTATTGCAATTGGGTTTGGACTGAGTATCATATTTTATTCACTGATGTTTGCGGGATTTATTTTAGAGTTTGAGTTGGGAATTTCGCTATCAACTGCATTTGACCCCTCGAGTGGAGTGCAAAGCGGTATTGTATCCTCATTACTCTTTTGGATGGGTTTGCTCATTTACATTTTAATTGATGGACCGCACTTTCTCATAAAATCACTGATACATTCGTATCAGCTTATTGGAATAGGGGAAGTGGCTTTTACAGAGAATTTCTTAAACCTATTAATTAAGCTTTCGGCGGGAACTTTCATTTTAGCTCTCAAATTAGCAGCTCCTATTATGGTGGCATTTTTTTTGTTGCATTTAACAATGGGAATCATGAACAGGATGATGCCGCAGTTGCAAGTCTTTTTCGTGATAATGCCTTTAAAAACAATACTTGGCTTGTTTTTAATGGCCGGAATAGCGCCCTTATTGGTATATGTATTAAGAAATTCACTCAGCGAACTCGATGTAACTCTCACTATAATGCTTCGCTACCTTAAAGGATAAAAACATATGGCTGATTCAGCCCAAGAAAAATCCGAGCAACCTACCGGTAAGCGCCTGGGAGAGGCGCGTGACAAAGGGCAAGTTCCCAAAAGTATAGAAGTAAACTCTTTTTTTGCACTCCTTATTGGTTCTGCCATTATCTATTTAACGCATTCTACATTTGGTGGACACTTCTTAGATTTTATGCGAGATAGTTTTACCAATGTTACGATTCATACTATCGATAAGGACACTCTACGTGAAACCTTTGTTAAGGGAGTTTCTGAACTTGCTCTTTTAACTGTTCCAATATTTATTGGGCTTGTTACTATTGGACTCTTGACCAATATTAGCCAGTTTGGTTTAAAGTTCTCTTTCGAAGCGGTTAAGCCAAAATTCAGTAAACTGAATGCCATAAAGGGAATTAAAAACGTTTTTTTCTCTCAGCGTTCTTTTGTGGAGTTGTTAAAATCACTGATTAAAATGACCATGGTTGGGATGATCGCGTACCCGGTATTGGCAAAACTCATTGAAAAATCTACTACATTAATTGATTTTCAGCCCGAAGAGATTCTTCAGTTTATGGCTGATAGTGCTTTTTCCATAATCTGGAAGGTTTCAATTGCATTTGCTGTACTTGCTGCAATAGACCTTTGGTTTCAGAGATGGCGCTATAAAAAAGAATTACGTATGACTAAACAAGAGGTTAAAGAAGAAAACAAGCAAGTTGAGGGTGATCCTTTAGTTAAAAGTAAAATTAAAAGTAAACAGTTCAGTTTGGCTCGCCAGCGTATGATGAAAAATGTTCCCAATGCTGATGTTGTTATTACAAACCCAACCCACTTTGCGGTTGCATTAGAATACAAAACAGGGCAGACTGGTGCACCACGGGTTGTGGCAAAAGGCGTTGATAGAGTTGCTCTCAAGATTAAAGAAGTTGCCAAAGAGCATAATGTGCCAATTTATGAAGACAAACCGTTGGCACGGGCTTTGTACAAATATTGTGACGTTGGTGACGAAATTCCCACCAATTTATTTAAAGCCGTAGCACAAATACTGGCGTATATTTTCAAACAAAAAAATGCGAAGAAAAAGAAAAGTATAGTTTAGTTGCTCAAGATGTTAAAACGAATATTTAAAAATACAGATATCATTTTAGCAATCGGCATCCTGCTGATTTTAGGGCTTTTATTAATCCCACTACCCGCGTTTTTATTAGATTTTTTGTTCGCAATAAACATTGCTCTTGCAATTACTGTGTTAGTTGTTGCCATCTACATACAAAACACACTTGAAATCAGTGTATTCCCCGGATTACTCCTTATCACCACTCTTTTCCGATTGGGCTTGAGTGTCAGTTCCACACGCTTGATTTTACTAGATGGCTACGCAGGTGACGTAATAGAAACTTTTGGAAGTTTCGTGGTTGGCGGAAGTTATATAGTTGGTTTCATTATTTTTATAATTCTTGCCATAGTTCAGTTTATGGTTATTGTAAAGGGTTCTGAACGTATATCAGAGGTTAGCGCGCGCTTTACATTGGATGCAATGCCCGGTAAACAAATGGCTATTGATGCGGATTTAAACTCTGGTCTTATTAATGAGGATGATGCTAAGAAGCGTAGAGAGACCATAGCGCGAGAAGCCGAGTTTTATGGTTCAATGGATGGTGCTACAAAGTTTGTAAAGGGAGATGCTATTGCCACTATCTTTATTATCTTCATTAATATCATTGGCGGAATAATTCTCGGAATTGTTCTCAGAGATATGGAGATAATAGACGCACTGCAGACCTACACTATTTTAACAATTGGTGACGGCCTCGTTGCTCAGGTTCCCGCACTTATAATATCCACTGCAGCCGGTATCATTGTAACCAAGGGTGGTGGAAAAGAACCCATGGATGTTCAACTTAAAACACAGCTTTTAGGTAATCCAAGAGTACTTATGGTTGTTGCAGGCGCCATCTTTATTATTGCGCTTGTTCCGGGAATACCTAAAATACCATTTTTGGGATTAGGAGCACTTCTTGTAGTTACAGTGGTATTTTTAAGAAGACAGCAAAAAGAAGATTTAGAAGAGCAACAACTGCCTCAAAAAATTATTGAACCTGAACCAACCGAAGAAAAAATTGAAAACTACTTACAAGTTGATCCTATCGAAATTGAAATTGGGTATGGACTGATTTCACTTGTAGATGAATCGCAGGGTGGAAATCTGTTTCAAAAAATTGCCTCTACCAGAAAATACTTAGCACTTGAATACGGTGTATTAATTCCACCGGTTCGTGTACGGGATAATCTGCAATTACCACCCAACGAATATATTATAAAAATTAAAGGTAATGTCGCCGCGGGATTTGAAATTTATACTGATAGATTTTTAGCTATGAACCCGGGTAATATCGATGATTCATTGCCGGGAATTCCTACTCAGGACCCAGCTTTTGGTCTTGAAGCGGTATGGGTGGGAAGAGAAGAAAAAGAAAAGGCCGAATTGTTAGGTTATACAGTAGTAGATAGTATATCCGTATTGTCCACTCATATGCAGGAGACGATTAAGAAGAATTTTGACAAAATACTTACTCGTCAGGCGGTCAAACAATTACTTGAAAATCTTAAGACCGATTATCCCGCTGTTATTGAGGATGTAAACCCTGATACACTGCCACTTGGTACAATTCAAAAGGTTCTTCAGAATTTATTAAAAGAGCTTGTTCCTATAAAGGATTTGGTGCTTATTCTTGAGGCACTTATTGACTACTCAAAGGTTACTAAAAATATTGATGTACTTAATGAGTATGTCCGCCATTCACTTAGTGATGCTATAGCTGCAATGTACAAGGACCACAATGGTGTTTTACACTCAGTAGCTGTTGGTGAGGCCTTAGAACAAAGCATTACCCAATCTTTGCAACAGAATAAAGATGCTGTTGCCACTTTGGGTTTGATGCCGGATAAGCTTATGGCCTTAAACACATCAATCCGCAAATACTTAGAAAACTTCAGAACCTTAGGTTATATTCCTGTTTTTATTACTTCGGCAACAATTCGCCCCTATCTTTACCGATTATTAAATTCAAGTTTTCCCGAAATTGTTGTACTTTCATATACTGAATTACCCGCAACTTTGGAAGTTGAATTTCTTGGTAAGATAGAGGTTTAAGTTGAATATAAAGAAGTACATTGCCGCAACATTGCAAGAAGCAGTGGACGCAATGAAACAAGAATTAGGTGATGATGCAATTATCATTACTACCCGCGTAATTGACACTAACGATCCGTATCAACCAAAAAAGTTTGAGGTTGTTGCCGCGATTGATAGTGATCCAATCAATCAGCCCAACTCAAAAAAAGAAAAAATTAAGGTTGATCAACCCGAAGATATTGATGGTGAATTAGTTAATCTTCGAAATCGAATTCGCTCAACCTATCACAAAGACGACTCGAGTTTACATGCCCCAAAGCCCCCAAAAGCACGGCTTGACACAGAAAAAGTAACCACACAACACTCCAGCAATGAGCATCAAAAAACGAGTTTTGTCAAAAAGCCTTTGATTTCAATAGCATCTCAACCAATCGAGGATCGCCTTGGTGAAATAAAAACTGCTTTAATGGAAGCAGAGCTTGGTTCGTCTTTAACTAATAAGATCATTGAACAGATTAAAACTCAAGCAGGCTTTATTCCTTCGGGGTCATTAGACCCCTATGTTCTTTCCGCTTTAGCCAATCTAATACCAACATCACCATTTCTCATCGAAAAGAAAAAAGGACCTTATACCGTTGCTTTGGTTGGCCCCACGGGTGTTGGTAAAACTACTTGTATTGCAAAACTCTCTCTTATATCCAAAGCCCTGCATAAATTAGATGTAGGCATTATCACAATAGATACCTATCGCTTGGGGGCAGTAGAGCAGCTTAAGATTTTTTCCAATGTGAGTAAAATTGAATACTTAGTTGCCAACGAAGTAGGTGAAATGTCAGGATTGCTCAAAAAGTTTAGTAAAAAAGATTTAGTATTTATTGATACTGCCGGTAGGAGTCAGAATAATACAAAGCAATTAGAGGAGATAAAACAATTTTTGTCGCAAATACAAATTAACGAAATACTCTTAGCGTTAAACTCGGGTGTATCTACCAAGACCATGTTGGATATTGCAAAGAAGTTTGCGGCTGTTAATTACACAGGATTTATTTTTACTAAGTTGGATGAATCTGCTGCTTATGGTTCCATTGTAAACACTGCTGTGAAAATGGGTAAGCCAATTAAGTTTTTTACTAACGGACAAACAATTCCCGATGATATTATTGCTGCAGATGCCGAGTATCTTGCACGTTTGATATACTCGCCCGAGGAATAATGTCAAAACAAATAGACGGAATCAAGAAATTTACACGTGAGGAGTCGAAGCAGAGTAGCAAGGATAGGGCTCCAATAGTTTCTTTTGTTTCGGGTAAAGGCGGAACCGGTAAATCTGTTCTCATACTGTCTATTGCAGCTTCATTGGCTGCCTCGGGTAAAAGGGTTCTTCTTATCGATTGCGATACTACCTTTGCTAACCTAAGTATTCTTTGTAATTATCTTCCAAGCATTACTTTAGCCGATTTTTTTGATAACACCGCTGAGTTAGAGGGGATTACAAAAGAGTTGGCGCCTCATCTTTTTTTTATTCCGGGGAGTTCCGGCTATAGAGATTATGGAGAAGTTACTCAATACGATTTAGAAAAGTTGTTTACTTCTGTTAGCAACACAGATGGATACGATATTGTATTGATTGACACCGCATCCGGCTTGCAAAAGCAGGCAGTGGAAATACTGAAAAATTCAGCAATCGCTGTACTAATATCTGGAACTGAGCCAACCTCACTGATGGATACATACTTAGTTGAGAAGCTCATTCATCAAGAACTATTAAATTTAAAGAGAGTTGTACTCATCAATAAAGCCAGTTCTGATGCAGCCGGAAAAGAAGCGTATGAAAATCTGAATAAACCAATAACGCACTTTTTAGGTAACCCAATTGCTTTATTGGGCATTGTACTTTTAAGTTCAGAAATTTCAGATTCCGTTATGAAACAGCACATTGCATACAGTGAATCTGCTGCTAACAGCGTGTTTAGGAAAAGAATTGACGAAATGGGCAAAGAACTCTATGAATATGTGTCAAATATCAAAGAATCAGTTTGATTATGAATGGAGTCGAGATTATTTTAAGAGTTATCAATTTTGGATTTAGGCAAGTAGAAAGAGCTGAATAAACCGTACGATGAACAAGATAGTTTTTAACTTCGGATTATTAGTGTTTTGTATAGCCATTATATTTTTTGGTTTGCAGAAAAAGAATCCTGTTGATACTATTATATATTCTGCACTCATAGCAGTTTTTGTAACTATATTGGCAGCATTGTTGCTTATAGTTTTTATTCGTTCGATAAATAGAAGGCTTGAGGAAAAAGCCGAAGAAAAAATGCACAACGATGATATGGAATCATCGGATGAAATGTTTTTAGACAGAGAGACCAATGACAGTAAATTCTGAACTCTGGATAGAATTTAAAAACGATCCTTCTGAGTTAAATAAGAAGAAGATTATGCTTCAGTATCTTAACTTAGTGCATTATGTTATTCAAAATACTAAGCTGATTCGTTCTACAGTTATTGATGAAAAAGATTTTTTTCAGTTCGGTATTGAAGGTTTAAACGAAGCTGTGGATAGATTTGATCCAGGATTTGGGACGAAATTTGAAACTTATGCAATACAACGCATTAGGGGAAGAATACTTGATGAAATTCGTCGCCATCAAAAAAAGGTTAAACTTGATGACGAAACCGAAGTGAAACAAGTGAATGTATCGTTAAACGAAAGCTACATGGATGAGGATGGACCTCAGCTCTATGAAACGATGGCCGACGATAATGATACGCCTGAAGAGAGTTTTGCTAAAAATGAAACCAAACAATTATTACTCGATGCATTACAGAATTTGAACGAGCGTGATCGGCTCATTATTACTCTGTACTACTACGAAGAGCTTGGATATAAAGAGATTGCAGATTTACTTAAAATTACCGTATCAAGAGTATCCCAAATTCATACAAGGGTTACCGATGAGTTGCGGAAAGCAATACAAGGACGATAGTGCTGCTGTATGATTAGATCACAAGAAGAAAGAAAATTTAGGGCTCTTGAGTTGTTCGCTAATAAGTCGAACCTGCCATCCTACTCGCTTGCAGGCGATGAAGTGTTCAAGGTAATTGATGACCCTGACTCAACGGTGGAACAGTTAGTTAAGGCTGTACTGCGGGATCAAAATTTGGTTGCTCATATACTTGCAGTAGCTAACTCATCGTTTTACGGTAGTCTGCGAAGAATAAGTTCAATTCAGCAGGCAATAGTTTTATTAGGATTTGAGCAAATTCGTAACATCACTATGGCGTTAAGAATGTTCCATAGTATGAATGATGTTAATAGTCGTGCGTTTAATTATCGCACTCATATTGCTCACGCACTTATGACAGCATATGGTGCGAAAAAAATGGCAGAAGATTTAGGCGTACTCAATACCGGTGAGGTTTTTACTGCCGGTTTGCTACACGATTTTGGAATACCAATAATTATTCGTAATTATCCTAAAGAATATGAAGAGATTATTAAAATAGTTACAACCGAAGGCAGATCCTTAGTGGATGCTGAGGAAGAATTATTAGGAACATCGCATCAAGAAGTTGCTGCGTTTGTATTTGAACACTGGAATTTACCGGCACCTTTAATAGATGCAATTGCTAATCACCACACTCCTGAGCTAACAACAAGCAAAAGGAAAACGGCAGCATTTGTTTTTGCATCTGACTATGCAACCGAGATTTTTAACACCGGAAAGCAACAATATAAGGAAGATGACCTAAAAATTCGTTCAAAAGAGGTTTCTTTGCAACTCTCAGGCAAAGAAGATTTGGAAAACTATTTAAATAACTATAAATTATACTATCAATCTCAAATAGATGTTATAAAGGCATTATAATTAATCGGAATCTGCAATGGATAACCAAGAAGTTCTTGAAAAAAGAAAAAAGACAGAAAAAGTTCTCGCAAACATTTCAACTCTTCCCTCGATTCCCGAGGTAATGTTTGAAGTCACAAAGTTGTTAGATGACCCCTCGGTTTCTACAACTGCACTTGCCAAAATTATTGGTAAGGATCAAGGTTTGGTAACAAAGATTTTATCAATCGCCAACTCGCCGCTCTATGGTTTGGCCAGGAGAGTATCAACGATTGATTACGCAATCATCATACTTGGTTTCCAAGAAATCAAGAATATGGTAATAGCTCTTTCGATGATGGAAGCGTTTAAAATCAAAAATGACAAAATTCTTAATTACAAAGATTTTTGGGTTCATTCAATTCTTACAGGCGCAGCTGCTCGTCGGCTTGCAGTAGAATTTGAATACGCAAATACCGGTGAGGCATTTGTTGCCGGTTTGCTACACGACCTCGGAATTTCTGTAATTCATAAGTACTTCCACACAAGCTTCCAGGCTATACTGAAACTTGTTGAAGAAGGTAAAACGTTCCTTGAAGCTGAAGAGGAAGTGCTTGGTTTAACACATCAAGAAATGGCTAAGTTCCTTGCTGAGCATTGGAATTTCCCATCCTCACTTTCAGAAGCAATTGCCCACCATCATTTACCGGGTAAATCGGTTGGCGACAAAAAGTTGGCTTCAATAATTCATTTTGCTGATTTTATGGTGAACAAGATTATTCCCGATAAATATTTCTGGGATGCTCAAATTCAAATTGACACTTCAGTATTTGATATATTGAAAATTAGTAATGCTGAACAGGCAGAGGCTCTTACTGAGAAATATCGTCCGTTAATTGAGGAAGAAATTAACTTAGCCTGGTTTTAATGCGTGTCTATAAAAAAAATACTATAGATGCCATTCCTTTTCATGAAGCTGTTGAGGATATAGCTCTCAATAAGCCCTTCAAAAAGAAGAAAGCGGAAAAAAAATCTCCGCCGGAAGTTTCAGGAAGCGAGAAGACCACAGCAAATATGGTCTTCTTCTTCCAAACTTTACTCGCCTTTCAATCCGATTGCTCACAAGTTGCTGACAAACAAGAACTATTAGAGTTACTTAAAAAAACTATTAAAAAAGTAATTCCTGTTAAAAATGTTGCATTTCTACTTGTTGACGAAGAAAACCAAGCCTTTAAACCTGCAGAGTCAAAATACTCCTATGAGTTACTCGATGCTATAAATACTTACAAAAAAGACACTCGCTTAGCAAAGTTGTTTGAAGCAACAGGCTATGTAATGTTTCCTTTTTTAGGCGCAAAAGCGGATTCTGAACAAAAGCTAAATATACTGGCATTTCCACTGTACCATGGTGGAGTTAAAAAGGCATTTTTAGTAATTCTCACACCGGGTAACGAGAAAAGCATTACAGAAGCTGAACGGGACACTATTAGCTTGCTTGGTCATACCGCACTGAGTGCTTATGAAACAATATCAACTCAGGAGAATACCACAACTCTTTATGCAGATTTGCAGGATCTTTCTGCGAAGATATCGAATGAGTTTCGGCTCGCTGCCGTTGGTGAAATGGCTGAGCAAATTGTCGAGGATATACGTATGCCGCTTCAAGTGATGTTGGCACATATAGAGTACCTGCACCCCGATGGCGATAGCGTTCCGGAAGTACAACGTGTAAAAGCTCAAATTGCACGTATTAACGAACTTGTAGCGAGACTAATAAAATTTTCTGAAAATAATAAGGACGTTGCTCGTATAGAACCATGCGATTTAAACGCAATTATTTCGGAATACTATAAAATGGTAAAAACCTCGCTCGATCATAGTAAAATTGAATTAGTTTTAGATTTTGACCGCAATCTGCCGCCCTTGCTTTCGCATAGTAACTACATACAGCAAATCCTTTCCAATCTTTTTGTTTTTATTAAAAAGAATAGAAGAGAAAAAACAGGATTATTGTTACGCACAAGGCAAAAGGAAGGCTCAATTCATTTTACCGTTGTATCAACCTCTACAATTGTGTCACCTGAGACAACAAAAAGTGGTAGGTATATTGATTTGACTGTTAGGATTATTGATAATTTTATGAAAAAACATAGCGGTAGTTTTTCAGTAGAGCCGCTTCAAAATAGCGGTTCCCAAATCAAACTCATTTTTCCAATTCAGAAGAAATAGGAACGCATTTTGAATCTGTTACTTACTATGATTCAATTACCATCCCCTTCTGAAAAGGACGGAATGTTAAAGCTTATCTATATCGGTGCCTTTGTTCTTATCGAAATTGTACTCGTGGCGTTATTAGTTGTTCATTTAATTAAAAAGCGCAAAAGTTCCGGACCCAAGCCGCCAAAAGTCAAAACAGAAAAAAAGAAGAAAAAGAAAAAGGGTGAAGAAGATTCGGCTGTTACACCACAGACAAAGGGTGAAGCGGAACTCGCTGAAAAAATTAAATCAATGTCTTAATTTTATCAAGTATGCTGAACAA
>CALKUG010000333.1 GCA_937996765.1 uncultured Ignavibacteria bacterium | reverse complement strand
CCATCTTGGTTTAATGCGATAAAGCGTGTGTTCTCCGAAGGATAAACATCTTTAGTTGCATCACCACGATCGTAACCTACAACTGCGTAAAAATATGTTCTGCCATTTAATACATCGGTATCTACAAAGGAGTTTTGAATTCCTGTTTCGTTACCAAGGTAGAAAGGTGCAGCCGATGACAATTCGTAAAGAACTGATGATTGAGGTAAGAAATACCCTTTAACACCGTTGTTTAAGTCGAATTGAGCCAAAGGTTTCAAGAATACTGCTTTACCTGTACCATCAGATATGGTAAGAGCATCTGTGAAATCTTGGTCGGTACCTTTATAAATCTTATAACCTTCAAAATCGTTTATACGAAGTGTCGGGTCAATAGATGCTTCTGAAGCTCTATCCCAATACAAAGTAACTTTTTTATCTCCGGGCACTACAGTTAATGTAGGTTTGGTAGGAGGTTTAGGGAAGTTATAGTTTGCATTGTAAATAAGCTGAGCAACTTGCTTTGTTTTAAGAACTCCTTGATAGTTATCTCCATAAGCAAGTGCTAAAGAGAAACGTTCAGTTCTGCCAGCAAGCAATGGGAAATAACCAGAACCATAGATAAAGTCGCCGTCTTCGCCTTTTATTGCTACGTTATTAACAATAGAGGTTGGTACTGCGAAATAACCGGGTTTCAAACGACCCCACATCTCAGGTTCGTTGTTCATTCTTACTGCGTTCGAAGGAACGAAATAATCGAATGAAGTAAGACCTAACATATCAGATTCGTCGATATCGGTTTTATCAAAGTTCGGCTCGCCATCGGTAGGAATACCATCGCCGTTAAAATCATCGAAAGTAACATTCCAGTCGCCGTCGTTATCAATACCATCATCGCGTCTTTCGTCAATCATCTTGTCGGTTAAACCAACAGAATTAACAAAATCCTTGTACTGAACCGGTACTAATGTATCGATGAGTGTAATGTTTCCTGATTTCTTTAACTGGCGATAATTAACGAGATAGTTCTCGTCAATGATGCCGTCTAAATCATTGTCAAAGCCGTCGAGGGCATTAGGATTTAACAAACCTGTAACATCAGCTTCGCCTTCGGAGAGCACTGTTGTTCCGGGAACTAAGTTAAATGTTTTACCCATCGAAACCACTGACTGCGGGCCAGCTACAACTGTGTAAGGTGCACGGTTATAGTTGCCTTGTGCATCAATAGTGATAAGTACTAATTTGTCATTAACAGCAATACTTTTCTTTGAGAAGCTGCTCTCGTTCAAAAATGGAGCTGCTCCTGCATAGTTTTTATTATCGCCATCGTTATCTAATCCATCGGTAGCATTACCGGGTGATTCAAGAAATGCATAAGCGATATAACCTATGGTATTAGGATTTGGCTGCCAACGTGGCACAGCAGATTTGCGTGCATCGTTGTTAAAATCCCAAGTATAGGTGATTGCTTCACGAACGTTGAAGAATGATACGTCATCGTTCCATTCGTCACCATCACCACCAACATACGTACCAACTACGGTACCGAATGTTGCTTGGTCGTAGTTAACTGTACCGTCGTTTTTAATGTTGTACAACCAGAAGATTACGTCCTGCGCTAAGAAGTTTCTCCACTGAAGACCACGAACACTCATTTGAAGTGCTTGGCCTCTGCGAGAAACATCATTAGAATCAGAAAAGAATCCATAAGTTGCGAACATTTTTTCGTCGTTGTTATCATCTAACCAGAAGTAAGCTTCTTGGTCTGCGTTAAGTTCTTCAACATTAACCATACCAAAATAGCCGTTCCACTTGGATTTAGGGGTAACATCTATACCGTTTACTACGATAGGGTTACCTGTGTACTTTTGGTCACCAGACTTATCAGGCCATACATCAGGCCAGGTTTCAGGTTGATGACTCATAGCAACACCCTTACCGGTTTCGTTCAACGTTGGGTTGGCGAATCCGGGTATAGGCTCGAAAGTCCATGCTTTACCACCACCGGGAGCGAAGTCGCCACCGCCGGGTCTATCTACAGGTGTAATAACAACAGAAACGATGGTATCAGTAACACCATCTTTAATGCCGTTTACAGGATAATCTGCAATAGGAAGACGGACACCCACAACCGGAGAAACGTCACCAACGTAGCCGTTGGTATCGTATTTCCAAGCACCGCGAGGGCCCTGATTACCGGGCTGCGCAATAACGCCCCAGTTCGAAAATACAGTTCGTACCTGATTACCGCGCAGAATACCGATCTTACGGAAATCACTGGTACCACGCTCAGTTACTCTTTTATCGGGTAATATCGTCTGCGCCTCTAACGATGCAGGCAACACAACCGCGAGAAGACTCCCGAGCAGTGTAAGTTTCATCAAAAATTTATTCATAATTTCTTACCCATTTTTTGCTTAGAAAAACAAAGATGCACCAAGCTCAATTCTTCTTGGCTCAGAATAGTTAGTTGGATTTCTGTAGAACTCGTCTAACGTATTAACGAGTGCAGGTAAGTTCTGCTGTCTTCTGAGGAACTCCTCAAGAGTAAAATCAGCACTACCGCTATCGCCATAAACGTTAACTTCGTTCTTGATATCAAACAAATTGAACACACGGGCAAACAACGATACTTTGATGTCTCCGAACATAAAATCTTTATATGCTCTAAAGTCAACGTTAGCATACGTTGGTTTGGTTTCGGTGTTGGTTAACAACGAAGAGATGTTCAATGATTGAGATGGTGTGTAAGGGAAACCACTTCCGTACTGTCCGATTAAGCTGAAACCCCAAGCGTCTTCGCTTGCATAGGTGAAGGTAACGTTAACAGTATGGGTTTGATCTTGGTTTAAGCGAACCAACTGAATTTCAGGTTGTGCGCCACCGGCAATCTGATTTCTTGTGTAAGAAGGATCAGAAGCATTACCTTTTGCTGATTGCAAAGTGTAATCGATGGTTGCAGCCCAATTGTTCGAAAGTCGCTTCGATACGGTAAGCACAACACCTTTAACAAAACCGAAGTCAGAGTTAACGTATTGGCTGTATCTTCCGGAATTACCAAATAAGGTAATCTCTTCTGCGCGTGTACCTGCAAGGTTAGAGATATCGCGGAAGTAACCAGTCAAATCAACAGAAACTTCATCGGTAAGCGCTTGTTGAAGACCAACTTCGCCCGATATTGTTTGCTGTGGTTCGAGGTCAGGATTTCCTGCGATACCCAAGTTACCGGTACCTGCACCAAACTTGTATTCAGGATTGGTGTAGAGAAGATCGAAACTCGGAATCTGGAAGAAGTGTCCGTATGAAAAGTGAATTACACCTTGATCGGTGATTGGGAATGCAACACCAAGACGTGGGCTAAATTGTAACTTTGGCTCAGCATCCTTGTACCAATAAGCTTTTCTCTCTTGAAGAGTTTTGGCTTTATTGGCAGGGTTACGTGGGCGATAAATATCAGGGTCGGTAATATCTGATAACAACTGGCCATCCGGTTCGAAATAATCGAAACGAATACCTGCGTTGATAATAAGATCTTGCAACTCGATTTTATCCTGGATATAAGCAGAAAACTCCATCGGTTCACGTACGTAACGGTCAATCGAAAGGTTCTCATTAGGATCGTTTATATCCGGAATGCGAAGGGTAACATAAGGGTTTCCACTTACTGATGGCTCAGGTAAGCCAACTGCTTGTAGTGGGTTGATATTATCAAATGACAATCGGTGCATGTTAAACTCAAAACCAAGTTTCACTTGGTGAATCTGTGTAAACTGCGAGGTAAGATCAAATTTAGCACCTGTTGTAGAGGTGGTGCGTTTAAATCTACCTGCTTCGGTACCACCGGTTCTAAAACTGGGTACGTCGGCTGGTTGTTGACCTGCTAAAGATGAGTGTGTATAACGTGGGTCATCAAACTTCTCATAAACGTACTGCTCAAATCCTTTAAAGAAATAGCTGAAGTTTAATGTGTAAAATGTTGAGGAACCGATTGTATGTGTTAAGCCCAAGATGTTGGTATTACCATCTCTAAATTGCGAAGGTAAACCATTTGGGTTATAAGAATAAGAATGGTCGTAGTATTTCTGTTCTACATTATCAATAAAATAGTTATATGTAACGCGAACTTCAGGCATTAATCTCCAGGTAAGTTTACCTTGAGCATACACCTTGCGATTCCAGTTCATATTAACTACTTCACCGCTACCGGTCTTTTGAAATTGATAACGATTAGCTAAATCAACGCCAGGTCCTAAGTTAGTAGTTATATCCCATGGATTAAATACTTCTTTACCACGGAGCCAACCTCCAAAGTACACATAGCGTCCTGTCATATAGAAGAACAATGTATTTGGAATAATCGGGCCGCTTAAGCTACCTTCGAAGTTGTAGATGTTTGAGAAACTGTATTTATCAATTCCTCTGAACAACTCAGTTCTTGTTGAATAGTAATCACCGGTATAAGCGGTAAGGTTACCTTGAAATTCGTTATCACCATCTTTGGTTGCAATATTAACATAACCGGAAAGAGCTCTTCCATATTCGGCATTAAAAGCACCGGATATAAATTGAAGCTCTTGGATTGAGTTAGCGTTAACATCAATAACCGTTGAACCGTCGTAAACGTCGGTCATAGGTACACCATCAATAGCGTAAACAACTTCACCAGAACGACCACCGCGAACGCTACCGCCTACAATACCTGCCTTTAAGGAAAGAACTTCCTGAAATTCGGTAACCGGCAAAGCTGCAATTTCATCGGCGCCAACTACTGCTGTAGTTGATGTACGGTCTTTTGTAACTATGGGTTTTTGTGCAATAACCACAACCTCGGCAACTTCGAGAGAAGCTTCGGAAAGTTGTAAATCAATGCGGGTTGTTAAATCAATAGATACACGTACTTCGGTAACGCTGCTACCTGAGTAGCCAATTGCCGAAGCTTTTACAGTGTATGATCCGGGACGAACATTAAGAATGGAATAATTACCATCCAAATCTGATGCTGCACCGAGATCGGTACCTTCTACCACCACGTTAACAAAGGGGAGTCCTTCGCCCGTAATAGCATCAGTAACCTTTCCGGCGATTTTACCGGTTTGTGCTTGTACTGCTACTGTTACCAGTATCAGAAGCATCGCAACCGTCAGCGCTCGTATTTGTAAAATCATTGTGCCTCCAAGGACAAAAATTTTATTTAAACAATCACAGTGTGGTAAATGAATTATTGTGAACAGTATTCCCTGTTCCCTGTATCGTCTGTCTATTCCGACAAACCTCTGTGTTATACTCAACCAACATTCCCGTATCGGGAACTTATGCTGAATTGTATTACCCTACACTTAGGGTAAGCTCTCTAATAAGTGAATTTTTCAACTACGGACTTACTCTTGCCCAAGTTAAATTATTCACAAGATATTTTAAAAAATTATTTTTACAGGGAGATGTTGATGATAAAAAACTAATAGCTCTATCAACAGTCTTACTATCTGTTGATACAATTTGAAATATTTCTGAACGATGCAATAATAACCCAGACATGCTTCTCGTTACTTATTTCTTTCTTTTAGTCTTTTGTCGGATGTAACAGCCCTGCAACTTCCAACAGCTTATTAATTTTACTTATGGTCAGCGGTGCTGAACCTTCATAATGATTATTAACGTTGAGAAAAATGGTAATTTCTTTCTGCATCATTGCTGCAATCATTTCAACCAGTTGATTCAATTCTTGATCTTTTGGCTCTACAATTTGATTCCAGATCTTACCCGTTTTGACTTCAATTTCTTGCCTTTCGGGGCCGTGCAGACGAACTACGACATTTCCATTTATAAAATTAGAAAATTTATGATAAATATCAAAAATAGGATTCATATAATATCCCTGCATCAATACCGGGATAATGGAATTTCTTCCTAAAAATTCAAAATATTCTCTATTTAGAAAATTGGGATTTCTTATCTCAAATCCAAGGGAATTCTGTTTCCCTATTCTAATTGTTACTTCATCAAGAAATTTTTCCGCTCTTGCAATAAACTCTTGAACGCCTGAAATCTTTTGTTTATTCAGATATTCAAATTGCAACTGCAATACTGCAGTTTGAGGTATAATACGCTGTATGCGTATATAAAATTGCTCAAATAACTCAGCCGAAAAAAAATGTGGGTTAGCTTCTAACCCGCTTCCACCAGCTTTTTTGTAATAGTGAGTAAGGGTTACGGAATTTGGGACTTTAATAGTGAACAAAAAATCTTTGGGCACTGAGTCAACATAACTCTCCACATCCTTAACATTAGGAAGTTTCAAAGCACTTCCCTGAAAAAGCGACCAAAACCACTGATCAATTTCAACGGTGTTAAAGCTTTTACTGTACTGCTCTAATAAAGGGGTAGCATCATTCTCATCATATACGAGTCCTGCCCATGAGTCGTACTTCCAACTACACGTTCCGATATAGAGCTGTTTCTTCAATTTTATAAAGAAGATTCTAAGGTTGCTACATAATCGTTGAAAGCGTGTTCCGAAATAAATACTTCGGCAAAAATTTCTTTGAGTATCTCTTCGTTTACTTTTTCAAAATCCTCTTTTACAGGAATAATACACACGCCTCCTAAATCAACCGCAGCGGGACTCAAAGTTATTCTGCTTTCATCTTCTGCAAAATATCTTGCCGGCCTGTGTTTTGCGCGAAGGAGAATAAATATTCTCCACAAATTTTCCTTCTGCTCGAACAATGCCAATACGTTTAATAGGGATTCGATTTCATCGGGGAATTGCTGTGAGTACACATTAAAAACTTCGAGGAAAATTCTCTGAAGTTCTATTTTATCTTTTGATTCAAGAACTAAATATTTTCTAATGCCATCATCAACTGCTGAAACAGAAACTAACCCACGCAACAAATACCTGGAGATACTTGCTCTTCTATTTTTGAAATCATCCTCTATGGTCATAAACCCGCGAGTACCGGCCTGGAAATGAAAATGATCAGGGGCAGAAGCACCACATTTTGGCCCATTATAAAAAACCGTAAAATCATCACCTAAATCAGCTGCGAGTGTAAAGAGTGAGGGTAAGTGATCTGAAATTCTTTGTGGTATATGTTCTTTGTGGGGTATGGTAAAATGTTCGGGGAAAATTGGGAAAGGATTAACCAGCACAGTATATTCATTTGCATAGTCAATACCTCGCTGTTCGGCCGGCAAATTTGCAAGGCATAAAAAGCATTTACGCTCGCTAATACTTTTTGTATCAACTTTTGCCGAAGTTGATATCATTCTACCGGGATTAAATTGTACTTTTATTGGGACTCCGCCGATAGAGAACTCTTTAACTACAACATCTTTAAGTCCGTTGTAGTGTTTTTGAGGAAGTGCCCATTCTTGAATTTGTTCGTGCAATAATTGCTTTGCAATTTCTGCTAAACCACTCGACATTGTTACTTTACCTTTTCCGATTACTTAAATCTATCAATTCAATTTTTTATATTTTGTACTGTAAAGATAATAATTTGATAACGATATAGCGACATTAAAGTAACATGATTAAAGCAATAGTTTTTGATTTGGGGAATGTTCTCATTCCATTTGATTATCAGAGGGCAATTGAGAATTTTAATAAGCTCGAAAAGGGACTGGGAGCGCGATTCTACAGGTTTGCAAAAGACAATTATTCATTGCACAGAGAGTTTGAGGCAGGGAAAATATCTGAGGATGCATTTATAACAACAATGCTACGGGGAATGAGTAGCAATGTTGACAGAGAAGTATTTTGTAAATTTTATTCAGATATTTTCACACTGAATGAAGATGTTATTGCTTTACTGCCGATTCTTAAAAATACCTATCGTTTGTTTCTACTCTCCAATACTAATTCTATTCATAAAAAATATGGATATGAACACTACCCATTTTTAAAAAATTTCGAAAAACTCTTTTTTTCACATGAGGTGGGTGCAGTAAAACCGGAAAAAGAATTTTATGGTGCCGTAGTTGAGCACTCCGGACTCAAACCGGAAGAACATATTTTTATTGACGATATTGAAGAATATGCTTTAGGGGCAAAGCAACAAGGATGGGATGCAATTCAGTTCAAAGGATTTGAACAGTTGAAATCAGAATTAATAGTGAGAGGATTGCTTTAACAATCCTCTCACCAAATTTCTAACTTTATCGAATAATAGTTATAACTACTCTTCTGTTTTTCGCACGTCCGTCATTTGTTTTATTTGATGCAACAGGACGGTCTGGACCCAATCCCGAAGTCTCAATTCTCCAAGGCTCAACGCCTCTGAGTGTAAAGTATTCTTTAACGGCTTCAGCACGTTTACGCGAGAGTTCAATATTTTTCTTTTTATTGCCTTTACTATCGGTATGTCCTTCAATAAGCCAACGCGATTGAGGCATTTTAAGCATTGCGTCCAGAATCTTATCTAATTCTGAAAATGCTTTTGGTGAAAGTTCCGATTTACCTGATTCAAATGTAGCGCCACCTGCCAAAGTAAATTCAACAGGTCCTTCGTACTTAACGGGCTCAGGAATTGGGCAGCCAAGCGAATCAACTTTAACACCAGGTTCTGTTCCAGGACAGTTATCATAAAAGTCTATTACGCCATCTCTATCCGAATCCATTGGACAACCGTTTATATCCACAGTTGCTCCAATAGGTGTTTGAGCACATTTGTCTAAATAATCCGCAACTCCGTCTTTATCGGTATCAATTGGGCAGCCGTATTTATCTACCTGTATTCCTTCGGGAGTATTTGCACACATATCTATATAATCAGCTACGCCGTCATTGTCAGTATCTTTAACGCAACCATATTCATCTACAGGTATTCCAGTTTGTGTGTCAGGACATTTATCTAAATAGTCATAAACACCATCACGGTCGCTATCAAGCGGACAGCCAAACTCATCTACCTTAACACCATAAGGAGTATTGCCACATCTATCTTTGTCATCGGGAATGCCATCGTAATCAGCATCTGAGCGTGTCATAAAAGCATACGAAAGGCCTATAGAACCATATAAAAAGCCATCAGGACTTGGACCATCTTCTAAATCATCAAGAGCATCAGTCTCTCCGGCAAACGCAGAAACATTTCCGCTAATCAAAAAACTTTGCGAAAGTTTTACTTTAAGCCCTAACTCAAACATGAGGAGGAAATCATTTTTTGTATAAGCTTTTGCTACATTGTTAGGCAGCTTATTACCTTTGGTATCTTTGGGTTCAAATAGTGTGTATGCACCGCCGGCTGTTATTGATGGAAAAACAGATTCGCTCAAACCAAAAACATAGATAAACCCAAGTCCACCCATCATTACATCGGTTTGATAAGTGTTTGGTGATTTCTTTTTGTCGTTAGCAGTAAGGAATCCATAACCACCAAAGGCTTTGAATCCAAATGACGAAAGTGATTGTGAGGGTAAGTAATACTCAACAGCTCCCCTTCCCATAATTTGAGGCTGAGGAGTTATATAGTCAGAAAAGGTAACTGTTGCTCCTCCATCCAAAGTAAGTACTATAGTTCCATCGAACGGAGTAAAGTAGCGAGGGGGTTCCTGCTCTTGAGCATTCACCAATGAAGCTAAGATAAATAGAAAAGCAATAATGAGCTTTTTCATAACTATACCGATCTTAACTCAGAAATGTGTTGTAAAAACCACTGATACGTTAAGTGAATACCTTGTTCCAAATCGATTTTGTGTTTCCAGCCCAATGAGTGAAACCGGGAAATATCCATTAATTTTCTTGGAGTTCCATCGGGTTTAGTGGAGTCAAATATTGTATCGCCTACAAAGCCAACTTCTTTTTTTATAATTTCGGCAAGTTGAGCAATAGTAACATCTGTGCCAGTACCAACGTTTAATTGGGTGATTCCAAGAGAGTAAATATCTTCGGCATTAAGATTTTTTAGCATAAAATACACAGCATCAGCTAAGTCATCAACGTGTAAAAATTCGCGCATAGGGGTGCCACTGCCCCAAACTTCTACGCTTGAGTCGCCTTGTTCTTTAGCAGTATGGAATTTCCTCATTAAAGCCGGCATTACATGCGAGTTTTGCAAATTAAAATTATCGTAAGCACCATAAAGATTTGTTGGCATTGCTGAGTAGAAATTTGAACCATGCTGTCTGAAGTAACTCTCACAGAGTTTTATTCCCGCAATTTTGGCAATTGCATAAGGTTCGTTTGTGAACTCAAGATAATCTGATAAAAGATACTCTTCTTTCAAAGGCTGTGGAGCAAGTTTTGGATAGATACACGAACTTCCCAAAAACAGTACTTTTTCAACACTGTTTCTAAAAGCAGCTTCAATGAGGTTGGCCTCAATCATCAAATTATCGTAAAGAAAATCAGCACGGAAAACGTTATTAGCGTGTATTCCACCTACTTTAGCGGCTGCAATTACCACTACTTCAGGTTTTTCAGATGAGAACAATGTGTTAACTGCAGATTGATCTCTTAAATCTAAATCTTTACTGCTCTTAAACAGGAAATTATCGCATCCTTCACTTTGTAACTTTCGCACTACTGCCGAGCCTACCATTCCACGGTGACCTGCCACATATATTTTTTTATTCTGCAATTCCATCATAGTCTTCTTAATACGTTAAATTGTTTTTAGTTATTATTTTTGAATATACAAATATAGGTTTAAAAATTGAAAAGCGAATCGCATTCCGTGTATGATGTAATTGTTATTGGAGGAGGAATTGTTGGTACATCAACCGCAATGCAGCTCATGGCAACAGGCGACTATTCTATATTACTTATTGAAAAGGAGCTGGAGTTTGCCTACCACCAAACCGGTAACAATAGTGGGGTTATACATTCAGGAGTTTATTACAAGCCGGGTTCCCTAAAAGCAAAAATGTGTGTTGAGGGTAACCGTTCTATGGTAAAATACTGCATCGAAAACAACATACCTCATGATATTTGCGGAAAAGTAGTTGTAGCCACAAAGGAAGAGCAATTAAATACATTAAAAGAGCTAAAGGAAAGAGGAAAAGTCAATGGCATTGAGGGTATTGAATACTGCGATTCTATTGCTCTAAAACAAATTGAACCATTTGTAAACGGAATCGCGGGCATATATGTGCCTTCAACCGGGATTGTAGATTATAAAGCCGTTACTAATAGCTTCGTTCAAAAATACTTGGAATACGGTGGCGAAATTTCCACCGCGGCTGAAGTAAAAAAAATAAGCGACAAAGGTAATTATTATGAAATTACTACAAACAAGGGCTGTTTTTTAAGTAGGGCAGTTATTAATTGTGCAGGATTATACTCCGAT
>CALKUG010000332.1 GCA_937996765.1 uncultured Ignavibacteria bacterium | reverse complement strand
ATTGTTCTAATCTTATACCGGGTGTAATGCTAAATTGGGGAGTTATATAAACCTTGTTTTGAATAAAAGCCGCAATACCTAACCCCGTTCTAACTTCATCCAATACCAAATCACCCGAAAGGGTACCTGCTTTTTTACCATTAACGGATTGTTCATAAGCTACTTCCCCAAGGATTCTGGCTCCTGCTTCTAAATCATTTGATAGACCTGCAAGATTATACTTAGTAAAGAAGCGTGGTTCAACACCATAAACTTCAAACTGTCTATCTCTGTTACCTGTACTGTTGCGCATATATATTGCACCACCTGCCACGGATGTATCACCCCATACCACTCCCGTAAGCGACACCGATTTGGTTCTGCTAAAATCTTGTCTCATCCAATTTCGCGTCGTAGTATATCCAAATGCGGTAGTTTTTAAGTAGCTTTCCGTTCCAAGAGTTTGATGGTGTGTTAACGACAAAGAATAACGGCGCACATCAAGTTTATCGGAAGGAGCAATTTTAGCAAAATACTGCCCTGAGTTAAACATGGTTTGTGTTAATCCTACATAAGTTGCATCGGAGCTTTCATTGTAAACCGAAAACTTAACACCTATACGTGAGCTCTCGGAAAACATTAAATTAAACTTCGCGGTTAAATCAGTAACCTCGAAACCAAGCACTCCAATATTATCCGCGCGTTTATGCAACACATTAAAAGTATATCCATGTCGCTCCATCGTTGCTCCATAGGAAGCTGAACCCGAAAAATATCCATTTCTACCACCTCGCACTGAAATCTTGGTAGTTGGCTCAATTGGGGGATCAAATGTGATATAGTTGATTACTCCACCAATTGTTTGAGGTCCAAAAACTATAGAGCCACTGCCTTTAAGCACTTCAATATCTGAAATACGTTCAATTGCGGGAGTATAGTACATTTCGGGCTCACCATAGGGTGCTAATGCCATGGGGACCCCATCCTCCATAACATGAATGGTGCGGGAGCGATCGGGATCGAGTCCACGAACCCCAAGATTCATTCTTAAACCCATTCCATCTTCTTCATTGATGTGAATACCTGATACTTGTTTAAGCATTTCACTTCCGCTAATTGGTTTTGCTTCTCTAATTTCTTTTGAACTTATTAAATCTGCTGATCCCGCAAAATTTCTTAGTTGTTCTTCTCTGTTTCCAAAAATACTGACTTGGGGTTGTTCGTATGTTTTAAGTGTGTCTCGTGAATTATTCTCAACCTGATTCATTTCTTGTGCGTTTAAGTTGCACATGGTAGCAATAAAAACTGCAAAGTGTAAATATTTTTTCATGGGCTAAATATTCGTTTCTCGTTGTTACGGATTGTGATCAAATAATTTTTATTTTTATTTAGACCAAATATAAATAAGGATAGATTAAATCCAATGAAAAACCAAAAATTCCGAATTTTTGGTAAAATGAGGTTCTTTCCCATCGAATAGGACTCATTTCCGGGGTTCTGCCCACATAAAAGGACGATTTCGGCTTGATTTAAGGATAGTTTTGCCCCTGTCAAAATTATTTAGAATTCAATTTGAAAGACAAAACAATGAAAAAGTTATTATTTATTCTCTTATTTCTTGCAGTAGGATACCTCCCTGCTCAAGAGCGGCAGGTGGGGGTAGTTAAAGGTTCAGTACTCGATTCTGAAACCAAACAACCACTGGTTGGTGTTACGGTTTCAATAGTAAACTCAAAACAGGGAACCGTTTCTGACAACGACGGCAATTTTGAGCTGCAAAATGTAACCGTAGGTATCCAAACCCTTACCTTTTCTTCTATTGGCTATAAAACCATGAACCGTGCTGATGTTGTGGTAAATCCGAGTAAAATCCAATTTGTTAATGTGGAACTAAGTCCTTCGGATGTTGAAATGAAGGAAGTGGTGGTAAGCGGTGGATATTTTACTGATGTTGAAGATAAGCCGGTAAGTACCATAAATTTTTCATCGGAGGAAATCCGCCGCTCGCCCGGAACTGCAGGCGACGTAAGCCGAATTCTACTTGCCTTGCCTTCGGTGGCTAAGGTAAACGATCAACGTAACTCGCTGATTGTTCGCGGCGGAACTCCGGTGGAGAATAGTTTCTATTTGGATAATATCGAAATACCCAATATTAACCACTTCCCCGTTGAAGGTTCATCCGATGGCCCTATTGGTATTCTTAACGCCGATTTTATTGATAATGTGAACTTTTATTCCGGTGGTTTTTCGGCTGCCTATGGCGATAGAATGTCTTCGATTATGGAGCTTTCCTACCGCGAGGGCAACAAAAAACAATTTGTACCCAAAATATCTCTCTCTATGGCAGGTGTTGGTGCCGCGCTCGAAGGACCTGTGAGCGAAAACGCCACTTTGCTTTTTTCATTTAGTCGTAGTTACATAGATTTGATTGTGGAGCAAATAGAAGAAGGCGCCCCCCTCCCTAAATACGGCGATGCACAAATGAAGCTCACCTATTCGCCAAATACCACCCATAAGTTTACCGTGCTCAATGTTCTCTCTATAGATGACATCAATATGGATAAAGACAAAGCCGTTGAAAATGATGCGAATATGTACGGAAGGACAAACGGTTTAACCAATACCTTTGGTATCAACTGGAGAATGCTGCTTGGTGAAAGCGGATACATGAATACCTCTGTTTCGCACACTTACACCGGTTATGATAGAGACTATGCGCTCACCAGAACAAAAAACAATTTCTACTCAAATCAAACCGTAGAAAATCTTATCAAACTGAGGAATGTTTCGTTTCTTAAACTCAATGAAATCATGAGTGCTGAGTTTGGGATAGAAGCTGTTACTTCTGTAGCGGATTACGATACTTATTACGGCCGTTACGAAGACTTATTTGGGAATGTACGTCAACCGCTAACAGTAAACGATGATATCACCAATAATAAGGTGAGCGCATTTTACACTCACCGATTGAATCTTTCACATCGCTTGCGTTTGGATGTAGGCGCACGAGCAGATTACTTTAGTGCAAATAAAAAGACCTCAATCGCTCCGCGTGTAACTTTAGGATATTCCCTTTCGGATAAATCAACAGTTGCATTAAGCTACGGTATATTTTATCAACAGATTCCCAACCACATTCTCGCACAGAATGAGAAATTTGAACAGTTAAAAACCCCTAATGCCACACATTACACCGCCTCTTTTGCAACCGAGGTGTTTGAGGCAACACGTTTAACCGTGGAAGCATATTATAAGGATTATCGCAACTTCCCGATGAACCCTGCTTCCCCCTCGTTATTTGTGTATGATGAAGCACAAGTGTATGGAATGTTTTGGAGTCAGGCATCGCTGCTTGATAATGGTCGAGCCGATGCAAAGGGTATCGAAATAATGCTTCAGAAAAAACTTGCCGCAGATTTTTACGGATTTGCGAGCGCTTCATTCTCCGAAACACGCTATCGCGATCTTTCGGGAACCTGGCACAGAAGAATATATGATAACAAATTTACCTTCAATGTAGAAGGCGGATACATTCCCGGAAACGATTGGGAGTTCAAGCTTCGCTGGACCTACGCAGGCGGCATACCCTACACCCCGTTTGATGAAACCGCATCTAAAGCAGCGGGTTATGGAATATGGGATTTGAATAGAATCAACACCAACCGCTTACCCGACTACCATTCGATGAATGTGAGAGTTGACAAAAAATTCTATTTCTCAAACTCAAGCTTATTAGTTTACCTCAGTGTTTGGAATGCTTACGGAAGGGAAAACATAGGTGCTTATTTCTGGAATGAAATAAAGAACACACAAGATTCTATGAAACAGTGGAGCACACTCCCCGTGCTTGGTGTTGAATACGAATTTTAACTTGCGTTAGAATGCAGACGGGCATCATTCCTAAACTGTGCAGGAGTGATGCCCGTTGCTTTTTTAAATGCTGTGTAAAACGCCGATTTTGAGCTAAACCCCGCATCATAACCCAATGCCAAAATGGTAAAACGGCTCTCTGTATCTTCCTGAATAAGCTTTTTTACTTCTTCAACTCTAAATGCATTTACATAGTCGTAAAACGTCTGTCCCATATGGCGATTTATGATTTCGGAGAGGTTATGATTTGATACCCCAACCATCTCTGCAAGTTCAGGGAGCTTTAGCTCGCTATTAAGGTGTGGTTTTTGTTCGAGCATTACGAGATTCAATTTTATAATGGAATCTTTAACCAGATCTTCTGATAGTCCCGATTTTTTATAGCTCTCGGGCTTCTCTTCCCCTTCCCTCTCAGCTTCAACATAAATAATTTGGGGCTGTCTTAAGCTTTTGTAACCCAATAAAAACATAAACACCGACATCGAGATATAGATACCGGCCGCAAACTGAGGGTCATCACCGGAAACAAAAACAAGAACATAGCTTATTAACACAATTGACCAAATAACGGCGGTGCCTCCGGCGATTTGGACTAACCACGAAAGATTTATTGACTCAATATTTGAAAATGTTTCTTTGATTTTTTTTCGGTAATTAATAGTGGCTTTAACCGAAAGAGCTGTATAGATAAAGCCAGAAATAGGGATTAAATTGCCGATGAGTATAAAGTGCCATGTAGTATTCCCGCCTGGGGTGACTATAGATTTATAAAACTCGGGCGACTCAAAGTAGAAAAAAAGGACACCATAAATCTGAACTAACACAAAAGGAATGCCGTGATACCAAAGTTTACTTACAGAATTTTTAGTTCCGGTGAGTAAAAGAATATAGACATACACCAGAGGTCCGTAGAGATAAGGGAAGGTATTACTTATAGCCATAGATTGTGGAAAATGAAGCACATTGCCCGAAAGGAAAAACACACCCTGAGCTAAATCAATAGTAAACAACGCCATGGTAAATGCAAGAACGTGGTTAGCCAATTGATTTTCTTTTTTACGAAATAACACAATGCTTAACTGTGCAGCTTGTGCCGCCCCGATAATAAAAATGTACGTAAATATGGTAGTGTATAATTCGTTAAACATGGTAACCGTTTTGTAGCATTGGAGTGTAAATCACAAAGTACTAATATACCTTATTAGAGGCTCAAATCCCAAAAACACTATAGCACAGAAGTTCGTTCGATTAACGCAATTATCTTTTGCTTCATTGCCCTATCAACACCAAAGAGCTTTTCGGTGACCTCAAGAATCGCAAGTGCGGACTGCGCAGTTTTATCATATCCTTGTAACAGTGAAGGTAATTGAGCAGTAAATTCAGGGTGTCGGAACTCAAACCTGCGATCACGGTTATAAATGTCTTTATACCCGGGCTGTTGTTTGTGAGTCATTTCTATAAGCTCGATGAGCATTGAAAACGCATGTCTTTCAACAAAAATGTAGCCCGAGAGTTTTTCACCTCGTAGATAGCGACCGAGTCCAACGTATAAATTAGAGAGAATTTCACCCACCCCCCACTCAATAGATTGCGGTTGCCAGGTGTTTGCACCGCTATTTTTTGGAAATCTTAGTGATGTGTCAAAATCGGGTTCACACCAAACAATTCTTCCTTCAGCATAATGTGCCTGTTCAAGCTCGTATTCTTCAAATATTGCGAACTCACCGTAAATATCATCCTCAAACAACACTTTGTATCCATCCACTGTATTGCGGAAATAAAAATCAAGTGGGTGAATATCAGTGAGCCAAAGCAGTGATTGTAAGAAATACTGCTTTTTGCCGGGTTTGGCAATAACAAAAAAATCGAGGTCGGAATATTCGTCTATACGCTCAAGTTCAACACCAACCGAGCCGAGCCCAAATAATGCGCGCGCATTATCGGTTTTTTGAACCGATTCGCCTATCTGAATAAGGCGATGGAGAAGAAGTTCTTTTTTGGTCATAGATATTTTCGCAATTAATTATTTTGAAATATAACTTCTCTCCATCGAAATAGTCAATCAAATTCTCAAGATTATCTAATCAAAATTTTTGCCATAGTCCAGTTCAAAAAGCGAACCGGTAGCAACCAACGTAAAAATAATACCAATGGTGCATTTC
>CALKUG010000331.1 GCA_937996765.1 uncultured Ignavibacteria bacterium | reverse complement strand
ATAAATGAGACTCACCAAGGATTATTTCCCAAAACATAATCACGCTGAGCAACCATGAGCGGATTATAGTCTCGGTTGCCTGTTAATTTTTTATAGAGCATTGCCTGCAGTGTTATTCCTAAAAATGTATTAGTGGTTCCCCAGCTGAAGGCAGTACCTTCACCATAAATGGATTTTGATCGATTAGTCTCAAACGCAATTAAATTGTTTTGAATATATCGAGAGTATTCAGGTTTATACTGGGCAATTCTATAATGAGCCAAAGCGTTCATGTCGCCAAAGCTCCACCAATAATCTGAACCTGCAGTTGTAGCAAGTGCGGTTGCATCACTTAAGTATTGTGGATTTTTTGTGATAGTATATAACTCCACAGCGCCTAAAGCAAGTTTACCTGCAAACCCTTTTTCTTGATACATACCAGATGGATTTTTATCTACATCAGGTGCTGAAGGATAGGATTTATAAACATTTTCAGCCACATTTTTTAGGCGTGTACTAAACTCTTCATCATAAAATCGTTCTTTCCAAATCTTCGAACCTAACGCGAGAGCAGCAGTAAACATTCCTATTAAGTTTTTACCTTCACCCAAAAATGCTGGTCTGTCATATTGTAGTGGGTCTTCTTCAGGTTTTCTCCAACCAACAGAATGGTCGCGTAAGTCTTGAACCTGACTAATTAATTTTGTGCCTGAGTAGTTAGCCCGAAGCAACCAATCGATTCCTACACGAGCTTCCTCTAAAATATCAGGCGTTTGATTTCCGTTGCCATCATATTCAGCAGCTTCGCGGTCAAATTCATAGGTAAATAACAATAAGTATGTAGTACCTGCAATGGTAGAAAGGAACTTTGTATAATCACCGGCGTCATGCCATCCACCTGTTACATCAACAGAACCTGCACCGGGGTCTCCCTCAACACGTGGACTGTCGTAATTATGGCAGAGTCCGTGCAAATGCGGATTGGTTGGGCCACAACGCTGAACTCGAAGAAAAGTGAGCAAAGAATCGGTTATCCCTTTGTAAACGTTGTCACCTATTGCAAAGGAGTACGATTTAGTTTTCTCAACTTCAATTCTATAGTTTCCGGGGGTTCTTACGTTCGAAAAGTTTACATTGTATTGATACTTGAAGTTACCCCATTCTCCAACAACATTTCCAAGCACTCCCTCGGTTACGGTACGGTTGGAGGCATTATTAACAATGGCGTACGACTTACCAGCCAAATCAGATGCAGAGAATACAACAGCCTGCTTAAAATCGTTTGGGAGATATCCGACTTGATTAGTGCGAATAAATAATTTAACTACGCCTGCTTCGGGTTCATTGCAAGCAAAGCCCAAAAACATTAGCAAAAACGAAACTAATACAACTCTCATCAACTTCTCCAAACGTAAAATATCAACACTACTACTCTCTTACTTAAACAATTCTTCCAGAGTAAGAATTCTTACTTTGGCATCACTAATATTGAGTGGAAAATTGATGATATTTTTATCTTCTGCAAGAACATCTACGGATTTAGGAGTAGAATAAACTATGGGTGATTCAACATTGCTTACTATCGCTTTTTTGAATGATTCAGCATCAGGAGTAATAACGGCTATTTGCATGTTCTTAAATTGAAAATGTTTTTTAATTGCAGCATTAACATCTTCTAAAGTTATTTCATCTAACATACGCGCATAACGAGTGAGGTGACCTTCCTCTATTCCGTAAAAAAGGTCATCAATTGCAAAGCCAAGTCTTGTTTCAGTATTTGGTGCAAAATGTAAAATGTACTTTTTGAGGAACTGCTTTGTTGTTGCAAAATCTTGCTCATTCATTCCGGCTTCCACAAGGCTTTGGAACTCACGCATTGCAGCACGCAAAACAAAATGCCTTGTCTCGTTTGGAACCGGACGAATCCAAATCTCGAAAATGTGTTTTTTACGAGCAACATTTGTTGGGGGCATTTGCATGCGACCGCCGTTTGGGAAATGCTCTATATAGCTATAGTCACCATAATTCAATCCCCTCTCCTCGCGAATAACCTGATAGAGATGTGAACTTGAATTACGATGTTCACCAAGCCATGAGTTAGCGATTGCAAGCGCGTACCATTCCTTTGAACCACGCACAACATCTATCGGAAATCCCATCGATATAGCTGTAGCGTTTGCATCTTTTTCAACAATAGTTACATTCAAACCTGAAATGGGTTTTGGCTCAGGAGCAGAGGTTAGGTTCTCTTTGCCTTCAGGTAACTTTGATAATTCTTTTATTAGGTAATCACGATATTCTTCTGTATAACCGCCACCAATTGCAAGCACGTAGTTATTTTTATTGTAGTAAGTCGCAAAAAAGTTTTTAACATCATTAATGGTTATTGACTGAATGCCGCTAATTGTTCCTACAACAGAGTTCTCATATCCTGTGCCTGCAAATATATCCTGATAAAGAATTTGTTTACCAAGTTCTTCATCATTGGAGTATTTAAGAGATTTTTGCAGATAATTAAGAGCATTTTCCTTAATGCGATTGAGATCTTCTTCTCTGAATCCTGGAGAGAGTAATTGTTCAATAAACAATTTTGAATACAGCTCAAGGTTATCTTTATGCACTCTGCCCGTGTACATAGTCATTTCGGTACCGGCATTTGCAGAATATCCTGCTGCCAATGGATATAACTCTTCCAAAATCTTATCGTAAGATTTTGCAATAGTACCACCTTCATTAAGCATTTGTGCAGTTATGTAAGAAAGACCTTCCTTACCCTTGGGATCATCTTGTGAGCCAACTTTGAACCAGACTTTAACACTTACTGTTGGGTCGTTTGCTACTTTTAATTCGACCATCTTTTTTCCTTTGGGTTGAATTCCACCATAGACCACTAAAACACTAACAACTATTAAAAATAACGAAATAAGTATCCGACGCATTTTAACGACCTTTCAAAACTATTGTGTTTTTATTACTTGGAACAAAATAATGTTGCACAGATTGTTTCAGCGTTTCCGGTGTAATCTGTTCCATTGCAGTGTAGTAACTATCAATAACATCGATCCCACCGCTGAGTGTGATAAACTGCGGGAGTATGGATGCTACTGCATCGGGACTATCTAACGCCATTAAAAATCCATATCTATTGCGTTTCTTAAAGTTCTCCAACTTTCCGGCATCCACTGAAATTGTTTTAAAAGA
>CALKUG010000330.1 GCA_937996765.1 uncultured Ignavibacteria bacterium | reverse complement strand
TTATTCTCTACTTAACTAATATCATTTTCTTTACTGAATGAAAATCGTTAGTCTGCATTCTGTAAAAATACACACCTGATTTCATACTCTCAGCCGAAAAATTTATTGTGTGCTCACCTGAGCTATAAACTCCATCAGCTAAAACTAATACAAGTTCACCAAGTTCATTAAACACTTCAACTTTTACCGACTGTTCGTTGGGTAATAAAAAGCTAATTGAAGTGGTAGGGTTAAATGGATTTGGGTAATTTTGTTCCAAAGAATAAGTCATAACCAAAGGCTCAACATCAAATGTAGAAACTGGAGCTGTAAAAGCTATTTCTTGAGTTGCAGAACCTGAAAAACCTGTCTTATTTTTTACACCTTTTATTTGCAATGTATATTGATTGTTTTGTTGAAGTCCGTTAAAAACCAAAGCCACTGTGTAATAATCACCTTTGTAGTAAGATATTGCTTCAGTAGGTGTTACAGAAGTACCCTTAATTGTATAATTAGAAGCTGCTTTAGCAGAAATTTCATCAATTATTCTATCAAAAGTTACTATAACGGTATCTAAACTATTTGGTTTGGCTTCTAATGCAGAAGGGGCTGTTAAAGTATCCCATATTTCTACAAAATACTCAGGATGATCAATAAAGGGATTTCTATTTTTTTGAAATCCATATACTTTGTTATTTCTATTAATCTCTTTTGCACTTACTTTATCGTTAGTGTGCCATTTTTTGAGTAATTGCACAGCCCAAGATTTGATTTCAGACTTGGTTGTCATATCACTCGATGACCATCCACTATCTTCTTTGTAATATCTCACCGACATATAGAGGATGTTTCTTGCAAAATCTCCTTTGAAGGTGTCAATTGGCTCAAACACAGTACCCGAAAATCCAGGGAAAGAGGAAGTACCAAGTTTGCTTCCGTTTGTTGAGGTCCAGCTTGCCGTTCCCACCTCACCAAAAGCATAGTTACTTCGTCTTCCGTTTACATACCCGTCTGTGGGAACTAAATGGAATAAGTCAGAATATGCAGGTGTTAAATCATTAAACCAACTCTTTGGATAGGAATGTTCGCGGTTGTAACAATCTGCCTCACTATTATAATTACCACATTGATTGCTACCAAAAGTAAACTCATAAGCAGGAGTTCCACCGGGTTTATCCGAATACATATCCCATACTTTGCCGTTTGATTTTACATCTGTGGTTTTGAATGCATTCCAGAGACCATCATAGCTAAGTGCTGTATGTCCTTTAATTATGTCATGCAAAGCCGTTTTTAACTCATTGCCGCTCTTCCCTTTTGCCTTGTCATAATACCCTGAAGGAATCTGAGCCGATAGTTGAATTAGGGTAAGAACTAATACTATTAAGAGAATTTTTTTCATTTTGAAGAACCTTTTTTTCTTGATTTACCTTTTGCGGGTGATTTAGGAACAACCGTAACATCACCAACTATGGAAATCACTTCCTCTAATGAGATTGTTTTGGGGTCTGTACCTTTTGGAATTTTGTAATTGTTATCCCCAAAGCTGATATAAGGCCCCCATCTTCCATTAAGAATCTGTAAATCCGGGTGCGAATCCCAAGATTGAATAAGTTTCTCTGAGTCCTTTTTCCGCTTTTCTTCGATAAGGGTTATACATTCATCTAAAGAAATGGTATAAGGGTCAAATGCTTTCGGAATTGATACAAACTTGCCGTCATGGCGCACGTAAGGTCCAAATCTACCTACTGCTATAACAATATCTTTCTCTTCATAAATGCCGGCGGTTCTTGGGAGTCGGAATAACTCCAAAGCTTCTTCAAGTGTGATACTTTCAAGTTTTTGGTCTTTTCGTAATCCTGCGAATATCGGTTTGATTTCGGGATTATCAACAACCCTAATCTGGGCAACGGGTCCAAATCGGGCTATTCTTACAGATACTTCTCTGCCAAGACTGTCGTTACCTAAAATTCTTTCGCCGGTAGCCCTTTCAGAGGTTTCAATGGTATCATTAACAATTTGCTTAAAAGGCTCATAAAAATCTGTTAGCATTTTTTGCCAATCAAGCTCACCTGTAGCAATGTCGTCTAACTCTTTTTCAATTTCCGCTGTAAACTGTAAATCAACAATATTCGGAAAATTCTTGATTAAAAAGTCGTTAACCACCATAGCTATATCTGTTGGGAACAACTTGCCTTTATCGGCTCCGGTAATCTCCGTTTTAACTTCGGTAGTTATTTTTTTATTTTCGGTTAGTACCAATTGTCCATACTGCCGTTCAAGACCTTGTTTCTCATCTTTATGCACGTATCCCCGTTTTTGAATAGTGCTAATAGTTGGAGCATAAGTAGAGGGTCGCCCAATACCGAGTTCTTCAAGTTTTTTAACAAGAGCTGCCTCTGTAAAACGTGCCGGTGGCCTTGTGTAACGTTGCGTTGCCACAATCTCTTTATAGCCAAGCATCTCTCCTACTTTAAGCGGAGGTAAAATTGTGCTATTTTTTTCGTCTTCAGTACCTTCATCATCATCTGAAGATTCAAGATATACCTTCAAAAAGCCTTCAAATTTTATTATTTCGCCTTCTGCTTTGAACAAAAAAGGCTTATTCTGATTTAGGTTAGAAACTATTGAAACTTTATCCGATGTAGGCTGTACCTCAATTTCAACAGTAGTTTTTTCCAACTCTGCATCTGCCATTTGTGAAGCAATAAATCTTTTATATATCAAATCATAGAGAACTCTTTCATCTCTATCGCCATCAATTGAAGTAACATCGTAATACGTTGGGCGTATAGCTTCGTGTGCCTCTTGCGCGTTAGCAGATTTGGTTTTGTAAGTTCTACGTTCGTGATACTCTTTCCCAAACACCGATGAGATTTGTTGTTTTGCTCCGCTGAGCGCCTCTTCGGAAAGGTTCACTGAGTCGGTACGCATATAAGTAATTTTACCTGATTCGTACAGACGTTGGGCAATAAGCATAGTTCTGCTAACACTAAACCTTAATTTACGCGCAGCTTCTTGTTGTAGGGTTGAAGTAGTAAAGGGCGCAGCTGGTGAACGTTTTACTAAACGTTTATTCAAATCCTTTATTTCGAAGGATGCATCAGTACAGATCGAGAGAAATTGGTATGCCTCTTCCTGAGTATCAAATCTCTTTGTAAGTTCTGCTTTTATTGGCTGCTTCTTACTGCCCTTTTCTTCACTTATAAAAACAGCAGTAACGCGGTATTGCGAGCTTGTTGTAAAAGCATCAATTTCACGCTCTCTCTCAACAATCAAGCGAACTGCAACCGATTGAACTCTCCCCGCTGAAAGCTTAGGTTGCACTTTGCGCCACAGCACAGGTGATATTTCGAAACCTACTAACCTATCGAGAATTCTACGAGTTTGTTGTGCATCAACTAAATGAATGTCAATAGTACGTGGTTGAGCTATAGCGTTTTGAATAGCGTTTTTTGTAATCTCATGAAAAACAATGCGTTTTACTTTGTCATGGCTGAGTTTTAATGCCTCAAATAAATGCCATGAGATAGCCTCTCCTTCGCGGTCTTCGTCGGAGGCGAGCCATACAACTTCGGCTTTATCAGCAAGTTTTTTTAATTCGGACACGATATGCTTCTTCTCTGAGGGCACTTCGTATTTCGGTAGAAATCCGTTTGAAACTTCTACGCCCATATTCTTTTTTACGAGATCGCGTATATGTCCCATACTGGATTTAACGGTAAAATCTTTACCTAAAAACCCCTCGATTGTTTTTGCCTTCGCAGGCGACTCTACTATTACTAAATTTTTAGCCATTACCTTGTTCAATAATTTGGGAAACTACAAATGTAACAAGTACACAGCTTGTTACCAAAAAGACAGATGATTTCGAGATTTCCCCCTATGTTTAATTACTTAATATTAAGTGATTTTTCTTTGAGTGCTTTCTCAACCATTTCATTCAATTCCTCTTTAGAAAAAGGTTTCGCAAGAAAATAATCCAGCCCTTTTGAGAGAATTTCTTCTTTATTACTCGAGAGCACATAACCTGTAGCAGCCACAATAGGAACATCACTAAATCCGGGTAATTGCCTTATTTCTTCAGTAGCTTGAATCCCGTTTATCCCGGACCCCAAATTTATATCCATGAGAATTATGTCATATTTATTGTTTCGGCATTTCTGAATTGCCTTCAGACCGGTGTTTGCAATATCTACAACGTAATTTGCTTGTAAGAACAACTCGGTTACCTGAACATTTATTTCGTTATCCTCAACAACCAAAACTCTTGATTTTTCAGTGGGTTCAATTGAAGTTTTTTCAATATTCAATTCAATAGGGGCTACCTCTTCCTTTAACGAGGCTGGTACAAGAATAGTGAATATTGAACCAACCCCGGGTTCACTTGTAACCTCAATTTTCCCATGCATAAGCTCAATCATCTTGCTTGAGAGATGCAAACCTAAACCACTTCCTTCAAATCTGCGAGAAAGCCCTTCGCTGCCCTGCCTAAATTCGCCAAAAATACCTGCTTGGTCTTCATGTTTAATTCCAATGCCCGTATCTGCTACAGCTATTGCAATGTAGCGCTTTCCATCGCGATATTCTTTTTCAAGACGAAATTCTATTTTTCCCTTTTTTGTGAATTTCAAAGCGTTATCGGTAATCGCTTGAAGAATCTTTTTTAAGAACATTTCATCGCAGGTTACAATCTCACCTCGAAGATTAGAATTGAAGTTAAACTCTAACCCATTTTCGTCAACAATATCTTTCATTTCCGAATAAACATATTGCACCACCTCTTCAATGTTTACTTCACGTATAAAAGGACTTAATTCAGCGGATTCCACTAAACTCAAATCTAACAATGCATTGAGTGTATTCATAAGCCGCTTGCCCGATTTGTGTATCGCTCCGGCCATCATTGCAACATCTTCACTTACATTTTCATCTTTAATAAGCATTGCCATACCTAATATGCCATTAATTGGAGTGCGCAACTCGTGGCTCATATTAGATAGAATATTGCTTTTGAATTTGCTTACTTTTTCTGCATCAATTTTGGCTGCAAGCAGTTTTTCTTCAGTCATTTTTTGGGAGGTAATATCCTCATAAATGGCAAGGAAATTTTCAACTTCACCATAGGAGTCTATTATCGGTACTATACGCATAAGAGTCCAAACAAACTCGCCATTTTTCTTGCGGTTTTTGAGCTCACCTTTCCACTCATTACCTGATTTTATCGTATTCCAGAGCTCAATGTATTTTTCATCATCATGAGCCCCGGATTTAAATATTCTGGGGTTTTGCCCTATAAGTTCTTCTTGCGAATAACCGGTATATTCTTGCACGCGTGCATTAGCATAGCGAATAAAGCCCTGCAAATCAGTAATTATAATAGGTATCGGACTCTGCGCCACAGCTCTCGAAAAAAGTTGTAAATCCGCATCCATTTTTCTTGAATTCTCTAATTCTCGTTCCAAACGCTTTTGCATCGAAAAATCTTTACCAACAACAGCAAAAAAATCTACGGTTTCGCCATCGCCCTTGTTACAGGCAATACTTATAGCATATGTTTTTTTTCCAAAGCGAGTTGTTTGCAATTCAATATGTGATGCCCACACTTGTGAGGAATCAAGCCCCTCTATTGTTTGCGTCTTTAAATCGTTAATAACATTAGAGAAGAAAAAATCATACAAGGAGTATTGTTCATAATCGTCGTCATATTTTTTTAACAAAGTCATTTTTGCGGCGGTATTCATATATTGAATTTTCCCGTCCGGTTCAGCAAAAAGTACCAAATCAGAAGATGACTCAAGAACCCCTTCAAATCTGTATCGAATTTTTCTCATTTTTGATTCTTGTCGAACTTCTAAGTCAGACAACTTTTTTAATTGAGTTTCAACAGCATTAAGCAGTTCATCGATAGTAAAAGGCTTGTTTAAAAAATCATCAGCTCCGGCTTGTATTGCTACCCGTTGGTCGCTGGCCCCTCTTGCAAAACTAAGAAAGATAAAAGATATTTCTTTTAAATACTCGTTAGCACGAATGCTTCTAACAAAATCGAGACCCTCATTTGCTTCAAAAGAGCACTCGCTAATAATCAGGTCAAAATTACTTTTTCCTAATTCACTGTGGGCAGCTTCAACACTTTCAACGGAACAAACAATATAATTCCTCTGATTCAAAATATCTTGAATCATATTTCTCACATTTGCCGAGGGTTCAACAACTAAGATTCTTGCATTACTCATATTTCGCTCCGTATGCTCTGGTATTTTGTTGAGCATAATTTATCCCTATACGTTAATTCTTAATGTTAACTAATAACTCTTTTTTGATTATATTAAATAAGCCGTAGCTCAACCATTAATTCATGCAGCTTTTTTTCGCCAAATGGTTTAACCAAGTAGGAGCTGCATCTTCCGCGGTACATTGCCTCAAAAACGTCTTTAGGATTATCTAAGGCCGTTGCCATAACAATTTTAACTTCGTCTTTTTCGGATATACCTTGTTCCTGTTCAAATTCACGGATTGCCTTTAGAGCTTCTTGTCCATCCATATTAGGCATCATGATATCTAAAACAATGACGTCGTATGGTTGCTTCTCTTCAAAGGCCAACTTAAAAGCCATTACAGCTTCCAAACCATCTGAAGTAACATCACATTGCCCATAGGCACTCAGTAGTTTTTTGATATAAAATCTACTTGAAAAATCATCTTCTGCTATTAAACTTTTCATTCTGCATCTTTCTTTTAGTTACTCAAATTTAATATAGTACCTGCAATATTTTGCAATGGCACTGATTTATCTGCAGCTCCCAATTTAACCGCTTCTTTAGGCATGCCGTAAACAACACATGTTGCTTCATCTTGAGCAACAGTTTTTGCTCCGGCATCTTTCATCTCCTTTAAACCCTTTGCTCCATCATCTCCCATTCCTGTCATTATAACGCCAACTGCATTTTTGCCCGCATATCTGGCAGTTGAACGGAAAAGTACATCAACACTTGGGCGGTGTCGACTAACTAAAGGTCCTTCTTTCACCTCCACAAAGTACTTTGCTCCGCTACGTTTAAGCATCATATGGTAGTTGCCGGGAGCTATAAGAACTTGTCCGCGCAAAACAACATCTCCATCTTTGGCCTCTTTTACCGTAACTTTACAGAGAGTGTTTAATCTTTCGGCAAATGCCTTAGTAAAATGTTCGGGCATATGTTGTACTATGAGAATGCCGGGGGTATCGGCGGGTAGCATTTCAAGCACGGTTCTTAAGGCTTCCGTTCCACCTGTTGATGCACCAATTGCAATAATCTTCTCTGTGGTTTCAAGCATTGCTTTATGTACGGGAGGCAACATAACATCTGCAGAAAGTTTTGGAGCAGGTTCCATGTGAGGAGTAGATTTACGAATTTTAGCGTGCGCCGCTGCCTTTATCACATCGCAGATAGCAACCTTAGCTTCCATTAAGAGCGTTTTTGTGCTCATTTTTGGCTTTACAATGATATCCACCGCACCGTATTCTAAAGCTTTTATAGCAGATTGACTACCTTCAACCGTAAGACTCGAGCACATAACAACAGGAATGGGATGTTGCTGCATCAGCTTGTGTAAAAAGGTAAGCCCATCCATGCGGGGCATTTCTACATCTAATGTTATAACATCAGGTACTTCGTGTTTTATTTTCTCGGCGGCCATAATTGGATCCGCAGCAGTAGCCATAACTTCGAGATCAGAATCAGAATTGATTATCTCAGAAAGAGTCTGCCTTATCAAAGCAGAATCATCAACTACTAATACTCTAATTTTTTTTCTCATATTACAATCTTTTTAAAAGAACTTCACCGGTATCGGTGCTAAATATTATCTTTCTTCCCCTGTTTCCACCCGTATCCTGATTTGCAACGGTTAAACCCAACAAATGGAGTGTTAATAAAGCAACTCGAACATTTTCTTCTCCAATGCTTTCGTTTGCTATAGTTTCTCCATTATGGATAAGAGTGTTTGCTCCACCAAACAATTTAATTTCTACATCACTTGGCGCAATATCCTCTCTCTGAAAGGATTTAAACATTGTTTCAATGCAATAATCAACATATTGATAAGCATCTTGAGGTATGATATAGCTTTTTCGCATCATCAAAGGAATCCGCGGCAAATATGCATGACACATACCTGTAAGATTACTCACCTTCGATATCATAATCACTGCAACACAACTTCCTAAAACAGTCATTATTTTCTGTTTTTTTGTAGTGATTATATACTCTTTTTGCGGTAAAAAAACTACTTTCTCAGGTACTTTGGTCATTCTTTGTTACAATTTTCTATAAACAGTTGAGTTTATTCGTTCTAATGGAATATCCATACCTGTCAATGTTTCCGAATGACCCATAAACAAATAGCCGCCTTTCCTCAATTTCTGGGATAGAGCATTCACTACTTTTTCCTGAACGGGTTTTTTGAAGTAAATAATCACATTTCTGCAGAATATTACATCAAAAGTAATATCCAAAGGATAGGGCATTTCCATGAGATTGATTCTTCCAAACAGTATATTGCTCTTCAATCTGGGGATAGCTTTTGCCAGATTAGAGTTTTCTCCCTTCCCCTTCAAAAAGTACTTTCTTTTGTACATTAATGGAACATCAGACATTTTATCAATTTCAAACACTCCTTTTTTCGCCATATCTAAAACGCGTGTTGAAATATCGGTAGCAATTATTTGATATCTGAACCACGGATTATTTTCTAAAAACTCATTAAAGAGAATCGAGAGTGTATAGGGTTCCTCTCCGCTTGAGCATCCTGCACTCCATACATTGAGAGCTCTTCTTACTCCTGCCTCTCCTTCATTTTTAAACTCAGGAATAACTGAATCCATGAGATATTCAAAATGATTCGGTTCTCTGAAAAAATCAGTTTTATTTGTTGTCAGTATATCAATCAAATGGATAATTTCATTTGATTTACCTTTGGGACTAAAAACGTAATCCATATACACATCGAATGAGGGAAGTGCGAGTTCCCTCATTCTTTTATGAAGGCGACCTTCAATTAATGCCTGCTTATCAGGTCCTAAGTGGATTCCTGTTTCCTCAATCATGAAATCAGATAATCTTACTATATCTGAGTGTTTAATACTTTTATCGGGGCCGGTATTTATCATTTTAACATTTTACGCGAACGTGAATTTGACTCAAGTCTAAAAAACGATATAGATTGTTGTAATTGTTCGGCTTGATTGGTAAGGTTCGATGCCGTTGAAGCAAGCTCCTCTGCCGATGCAGCATTCTGCTGTATCACTTGGTCGAGCTGTTGGATTGCCTTGTTTATTTGCTCGGCTCCCGTGTTCTGCTCGTTACTTGCTGCGGTTATCTCCTGTACTAAGTCTGCTGTTTTTGCTATATCCGGTACCAATGTATTCAGCATGGTTCCCGCATTCTCAG
>CALKUG010000329.1 GCA_937996765.1 uncultured Ignavibacteria bacterium | reverse complement strand
TTAGAGCGGCTAAAACAGCAAGACATTGTTGAATCCGTTACACCTTTAAAAGTTTTAGGTTTTATACTCGGTGCAGATACTAAAATAAAAGCAGGACGATATAGAATTGAAAGTGGATATAGTTACGTTGATTTAGTATCTATGTTGGTAGATGGCGAAGCAGAACGCTCGATGTTGGTAACACTCTACAGCGGCATATCAATGAATGCCGTGGCAAATAAGTTACATGCATTAGGAGTAACAGACAAACAACAATTTCTTTCGGCAGCAAAAAACCGAGTGGTATTAGATAGCATTGGAATTAACGCCCCTTCGATGGAAGGTTATATTCTGCCTGATGAGTATCATTTTTATAAAGAAACGCCCGCTGAGCTCGTATTGCAGGAATTTGCAAAAAATTTCCAAGAATTTGCAAAACTAGAATTACAAAATAACCCTACCTATTCACTGCATGAGTTAGTAACACTTGCCTCCATTATTGATGGGGAGACTAATTTCCCCGATGAGATGCCTATTGTATCAGGCGTTTATCACAATAGATTGCAGAAAGGGATGTTGTTACAATCTGACCCAACCGTGCAATATGCATTAGGAGGGGAATATAGACGATTGTTATATGCGGATTTAAACGTAGAATCTCCGTATAATACCTATAGGTATGCGGGACTTCCTCCCGGACCCATAAACAATCCGGGGCGGCAAGCATTGTTGGCCGCAAACACTCCCGGCAGACATGCTTATTTATTCTTTGTAGCCGATACCAACGGCACACATGATTTTTCGGTAACATATAACGAACATTTGGTAAAAGCGAAAAAATACCACAAATGGCTAAATTCATTAGATTAATACTATTTATAGTGTTTCCACTTTTTTTTGCCGGTTGCGCATTACAATTAATGCCCGGCGGAGGTGAAGTGGATTCCGTGCCACCAACTATTGTTGAAACGTACCCAGTAAACGGAACAATAAACTTTAGTGACGATTATTTCGAAGTTGATTTTTCTGAATATGTGGATAGAAGAACATTTCGTCCTTCACTTTTTATTTCTCCGTTTATAGAAGGGGGCATTGAGCCCGAGTGGAGCGGAACCTCTGTAAGGGTATATTTCCCCAGTGCACTAAGAGAAAACACCACATACAACATAACCATTGGTACCGGCATAGCAGATTACAATAACGGTAATAAAATGAGCGGGGCATTTACACTTTCTTTTTCAACCGGTAGCCAAATTGACACTAAATTTATAACAGGGCGTGTGTTTGATAAAGAACCACAAGGATTTATGATTCTTGCTTATAAAATTATTCCTTCCGATACCATAGAGACTATACTCAAAAGAAAACCGGATTTTATTTCGCAAAGCGGAGTTGAAGGAACCTATTCACTTAACGGACTTGCTTCGGCTACTTATGCACTATTTGCAATTAAAGAAGAGTTTCAAGATTTAAAGTACGATCTAAATAAAGAACCCCTGGGCATTCCAAAAACATTAGTGGATCTTTCGGGTGTAGATACTGCCCATTACGAAATCAATTTTACAACTACTCTCTTCGATACAACTGCCCCTCGGCTTATTTCGGCAGTTATGCCTGATGTACATCACATCTTGGCAACCTTTACTGAAGAATTAGATACTTCATCAATTAAACCTACAAACTTTTTTGTACTTTCCTCCAATAAAGAACTACCTATTACCTACGCATATAAAGGGCGTGCAAAAGAGTTTGATTATTTGTTTTCCGTTAAGGATTCAATAGCAGGAGAAGGGGAATTCTCTTTTTTGGCAAAGGGAATAAAGGATAAGGCCAACAACACATTGTTTGCCGATACTGTATCACTTATTACCGGTGAGAGACCTGATACTACAAAACCGTTGCTCTATACTACAGAACCCGAAATATCAACCCAGCTATTGTTAGATTCAGTAACTATTAAGCTTCGTTTTGATGATGGTGTTGATATTGCTGCACTTTCACGCAGAGTTATTTTAAAGGATTCATTGGATATTCCCATAATGATAACAACTCATAGGGCCGACGACGCATCCCTTTGGGTAAAAGCACAGAAACCATTGCAGTCAAAAATGGCTTACAGTTTAACAGTAGATTTAAAGGGTATAGGTGATGCTGCAGGGAATACATTGGATACTGTTCTTACAAAAAAATATGTTAGCATAAACGAGATTGATTTATCGGGATTTAGCGGAACTCTTAAAACAGTTGATACAACCTCTACCATGCGAGTAATGCTTATACATCAAAACCCAAGTACTCCCGCAATCTATGAAAGTGATGTTGTTAACGGTGCATTTAGATTTGATAGAATATTGCAGGGAAAATATCTGGTGCTCTGTTACTTCGACAAGAATAATAATAAAGTTTTCGACAAAGGAACGCTAATTCCATTTTCATTCTCAGAGGATTTTCGTGTTCTTTCCGGCGAGTTAAATGTTCCTGCAAGGTGGGCGGTAACAGATGCTAATTTTACCATAACAAAGTGATGCCTTATTGCATCACTTTGTTATAAAGAGAAAACTTAAAACGGGGTCTATTTGTAGAGATAGTATTTTGAGGAAAGAGTTCGGAATGATTCAACATCCTTATCTAAGTACTCATCAATATCTGCTACCTTAAAGCGTTTTGTAAACATCTCACGAATTTTAGACGTACCGCAAACCTTATCAAACATTCCCAATCTTGATTCCTTACACAAAGTAAACGGATTTTTTTCGGGGTACATCTCGTTGTGAACCTGCATAAAATAGAACTGAAGTTTCATAAGATTTACTTTGGTGTAATCAGTCAAAAATATTTGAACACCATGAAGCGATAGTCCTTTATGAGCTGCATAATACGGCTTAAATGTGATAGGGCGGAAGATAACTCCTTCGAGACCAAGTGCATTCATTTTTTGAGCTAA
>CALKUG010000328.1 GCA_937996765.1 uncultured Ignavibacteria bacterium | reverse complement strand
GCACGAGGCAGTTTTTCGAAAATGTATTCCAAGTCGTTTTGGAATACTCTATCCCAGAATGAACTCGATTTTTTATGACTGAAGCTCACTAACAAGTCTCCTCTGGTCTGTTCCATATATTGAACTGATTCAACGCCTTTTTTGCCGATAAGACATACTAATTCGAACGTAACATTTTTGCAGTGCAATTCGCGGGCAAAAAATTTCATCTTTGCCAATTCCTCTTCTTGCCAACGTTTGCGAGCATCATCCGTTTCTTGTGTTGAACCGGAGTCGTGCACTGTTATTGCGAGTCCGGGAGTTTGCACTTCTCTGATAAGCGTTATTGAGGGAACCGAATTAAGAAGGGCAATTTCGTAAGCGCATTTTACGGCATATTCACTATCAGCTGAATAATCAATACTCACACAAATATTCTTAAATCCCTCGAACGTATGGGAGGAAGGAGTAATTACCAAAACATTAGAAGGAGCCATTCGCATTACTTTACGGGCTACTGACCCCAAATAATATTTGATAAAATTCTCTTTCTCTAAAGCACCCATAATGAGCAATGAGAGTTTTTGATCCTTTGATATCTTTATTATAAGCTCAGCCGGGTCACCTTTACGCGAGATGATAGTATAATCTTTCTCGTGTAAATCAACTTGCATTGCAAGTTGTTGTATGTGTTTTTCGGCTGCTTTAGTAAACTCACCGATATGAATGAGAAAGAGTTTGGAGCCCAAAACATCTTTAAATCGCTTAGCTTCTCTCAGGAGTGAAACACAGTATGGTGAGAAGCTTACTGCTACGCCTACTGATTGGAAAAATGATGCCATAAAGTTTAACGTGGTTAGAAAGGTTTGTAAAAAATACTGCTTAAATGTATGAAATATTGTTTAATAAAAGATGAAAATATTCGTGGGCTTTTCGCTTAAAAGCCTCAAATTTCTTACATTGTATTGTATTTCTCATCAACTTGGATAGAGCATAATGTCAGAAATTAGGGTATTTTCCCCTGCAAGCGTTAGTAATGTTACTTGTGGCTTTGATGTACTTGGTTTTGCGTTGGAGGGGCTCGGCGATGAAGTGGTGGTTGCAGAATCATCAACACCCGGTGTTCAAATTAAAGAAATTATTGGCGCAGATCTTCCGTTAGAACCAGAAAAAAATACGGCAGGTAAAGCAGCACTTTCCTTTTTGGAAAAAACGGGAATCACAACAGGTATCGAGATTACGATTTACAAAAATTTACCCATTGGTAGCGGTATTGGTTCTTCTGCATCATCCGCCGCTGCGGCAGCTTATGCATGTAATATGCTTTTTGATACTCCTTTAGATAACGATGAGTTATTAAATGTTGCCCTTGATGGTGAATTTGTTGCAAGTGGTTCGTACCACGGTGATAATATTGCCCCTGCATTGTTTGGCGGTTTTTTACTTATTAGGTCGTTAGATCCCATTGATATTCTTTCGCTCGACTACCCCGAGAATCTGTATTGTGCTCTTCTAATGCCAAATCAATCAGTTTCCACAAAAGAGGCAAGAGGTTTGTTGCCCAAGGAGTATTCGCTTAAAACAGTGGTTCAACAAACGGCAAATATCGCTTCGTTAGTGCACGCTTTGGCGCACAGTGATTTTGACTTACTTGCACGTTCCATGAAGGATTATTTGGCGGAGCCCTACAGAGCTACACTTTTACCTTGGTACGATTCAGTTTGTGCAGCAGCAAAATCCGAAGGTGCTTTTGGTTACGGAATCAGTGGATCGGGTCCCGCATTTTTTGCGTTTGGCGATTCCCAAGATCATGCAAATCGTTTGGGTAAAGAAATGGAAAATGCGTTAGTGAAGCATGGCTTTACAACAAACGTCTATACTTCGCGTGTATCGGAAACAGGTGCAGTGGAACTATGATATACTATAGCACAAAGTTAAAAACACACGCCAACTCATTACCCGAAGCAGCTTTTGAAGGCATGGCATCCGATGGCGGATTGTTTGTACCTGAGTATTTCCCCTATATAGATTACGAGAGATTAAAAAAGAAAAATGCCGACTTTAAAGAAGTCGCTTATACCATTTCTGAAGAGTTTCTTGCAGGGGCTTACACAGAGAGTATTATCAGTGATATCATTGAAGAATGCTATCCCTTCGATGCACCGTTAAAAGAACTTTCGGAACGGCTTTCAATTCTTGAGCTTTTCCACGGACCCACTTTTGCATTTAAAGATTTTGGTGCTCGTTACATGGCTGCGCTTTTTACACGAGTTGCAAAAGAACGTGGGGAAGAGGTTACCATTCTCGCAGCAACATCAGGCGATACAGGTTCTGCGGTTGCTTCGGCGTTCCACAATCGCGAAGGCGTTAAAGTGATTTTGTTGTATCCTCAGGATAAGGTGAGTGCCATTCAAAAGCAACAGCTTATTTCTTACGATAACAATGTTAAGGCATTGGAAGTAAAGGGAACATTCGACGATTGTCAAGCAATTGTTAAAAAAGCTTTTGCAGATGATTCACTAAAACAACTAAAAAAACTTTCTTCAGCCAACTCAATTAATATTGCACGACTCATTCCTCAATCATTCTACTATGCCTCGGCTTATGTTCAATCAGCTTCTGAGCATATTAATGTGATTGTGCCCTCAGGTAATTTTGGAAACTTGACCGCTGGTCTCTACGCCAAGGAAACCGGTGTACCTGTTAAACAGTTTATTGCAGCGGTCAATGAGAATAAGGTTATTCCCGAGTATTTAAGCACAGGAGTTTATACACCTAAGCCCTCTGTTGCAACGCTTGCCAATGCAATGGACGTAGGTAACCCGAGTAACTTTGAACGTATTTTGCATTTGTTTTCAGGTAAACACGAAAGTGTTCTTAAGGCAATTCGCTCATATTCTATCTCCGACGATAGAATCAAAAACACCATTGGTGCAGTGTTCGAAAAGTTTAGCTATACGGTATGCCCTCACACGGCATGTGGCATAGAGAGTTTTAACTTACAAGATGAGACTGAAAAATGGATTGTTCTTGCAACAGCACACCCGGCAAAGTTTGCCGATATTGTTGAGCCCGTGATTGAACAAAAGATTGAACTGCCCGAACAACTAAAAAAGATCCAGGATTTAGCAGGGAATTACGAAGTAGTTGAAAATGATTACCAAGCAATTAAAGAAAGAATTATTGGATTTTAATGGAAAACAATTCTTTACCCATAACATCATTGGCTTTAAGAACTGTGGAATCCCACAAAAAGTATTTTGCATCGGGAATCACGTTATCGTATGAGTTCCGCTATAAGCAGCTCAGCAAATTTGAATCACTGATGAAAGCTAACGAGAGTGCTTTCTCAGAGGCATTACATAAAGATTTCCGAAAATCACCATTTGAAGCTTTTGCTACTGAAATTGCATTGGTAAGCGAAGAGATCAAATACTTAAAAAAGCATCTTGCTAAATTGATGAGACCCACCCGAGTTTTCACTCCCATTGCACATCAGCCGGGTAGGAGTTACGAACTTGCCCACCCATACGGGAATGTGTTGGTTATTGCTCCGTGGAATTATCCCGTTCAGCTATCGCTCATTCCTATTGTTGGAGCTATTGCTGCAGGAAATACCGTGGTTCTAAAACCCTCGGAGCTTGCTCCGCACACATCGCAACTTATAACAAAACTCATGCACGATAATTTTCCGGTTGAGTTGATTACCTGTTTTGAAGGTGATGCAGAAACCTCAAAATTATTGTTGGAACTTCCGTTTAATTATATATTTTTTACCGGCAGTCCTCAAGTGGGTAAGTATGTGTATCAAAAAGCGGCCGAGCAGCTCATTCCTGTTACATTGGAGCTTGGCGGAAAAAGTCCTGCAATTATAGATGACACTGTTGATATTAAAAAAGCTGTAAAACGCATTGTTTGGGGTAAATGCGTAAATGCGGGACAGACATGTGTAGCCCCCGATTATGTGTTGGTAAAACGTTCGGTTCGTGATGGCTTTATAGCAGCTTTTAAAGAAGTTACCGAAGAGTTTTACGGAGAAGATCCCTCGCTTTCTCCCGACTACCCGAGAATCATAAACGAGCGACATTATAAGAGAATTTCTCGGTTGATGAACGATATTAAAATCCTTGCCGGAGGTAGAGTGATTCCTGCAGAATTGTATATCGAGCCAACCTTGTTGGAGGTTAAC
>CALKUG010000327.1 GCA_937996765.1 uncultured Ignavibacteria bacterium | reverse complement strand
TATTTTTTTACAAAAATGACCGGCGCCGGTAATGATTTTATAGTCTTCGACAAAAAGACTTATCCCTATCTTACGCTTTCCCCGGAATTAATTCAACAGCTCTGCGATAGGCACTACGGTATTGGAGCCGATGGTGTTATGGTAATTGGCTCTGACCCGATAGAGGGTGAAACCTATGCAATGGATTATTACAATGCCGATGGATCTACTGGCAGTCTTTGTGGTAATGGTTCGCGCTGTGCAGCTAAATTTATTGCGCAAAGAGATGAAAAGTTTAATTTTAGTCTAAAAAGTGCGGGAAAATTGTTGGGTGCCCAAGTTAATGAAAAGAATGTGAAAATTGAACTTGAGCAACCACAAAAAATAAAAACACACTTTAAAGTAAAATTGAGCGGTTCAAAAGGGCAGATGATTACAGCTCACTTTGCCGATACAGGTTCTCCGCATGTAGTAATTGACATAGCAAACATTGAACAGATTCCTGGAAATGCGGAGTCGGGGTTCAGGTTTATAAATCAGGTTCCCGTTTATGAGTTGGGCAGAGAAATTAGAAATTTGCCCGAATTTGTTGGCGGTACTAACGTAAATTTTATTCAAAAGACAAATAAGACCATATACATACGTACCTACGAAAGAGGGGTTGAAAATGAAACCCTCGCATGTGGTACAGGGTCGGTGGCAGCTGCCATTATAAGTTCGATTATTTATTCTATAGATTCGCCCATAGAACTTATAACTGCCGGAGGTGATACTCTTAAGGTATCATTTTCTAAAAATGGCAATGAGTTTAGTAATATATGTTTGAGCGGCCCTGCTGAAGTATCCTTCACGGGTCAGGTATCTTTTTAATTAATGTTCACCGGAGTGATAATGGGAAATGTGTTATTCACAATTCAATACGAAATAAAACCAGAGTCGAGAAACGATTATTTAGTTTCGATTAAGGAACTTAAATCGCTGGTTGCAGCTGACGGATTGCAGAGTTACGGAGTGTTTGAAGACAAAACAAATAAAAATCGTTTTACCGAAGTGTATTTGTTTTCTGACAAAGAAAGCTTTGATAATTATGACGATGCTTCAAATGAGCGTTTAAATATACTCCTCGAGAAAATAGAAGCTCTCAAGGTACCTAAAAGTACCAAAACTTCAACTCAGTTCGGCATTTAAGGTGAGGGGCTTAATGCCCCGCATCTCATTCTCATAAACTTCACCACAAAATAGATGAATGAATATCAAGGTGTAATACATCTCCACTCTATATTCTCCGATGGAACAGGAGAGGTGGAAGATATTGCACTTACCGCACAAGAAGTTAACCTCGATTTTTTAGTTCTAACAGATCATAACACCATGAGGGCTAAGTCCGAGGGTTTTGAAAAATTCTATGGTAAAACATTTCTTCTGGTTGGTTGTGAAATTAACGATAGAGAGAACAGAAACCACTATCTCGCACTTGGTATATCACAAACCCCCTCAACCAGACTACCCGCACATAAATATGTAGATGAAGTAAATAAAGCCGGTGGTATAGGTTTTTTGGCACATCCTCACGAGAAAAGAAGTTCCATGCCTGAGCATCCACCATATCCTTGGACCGATTGGAGTACCGATGAATTTACCGGTATTGAGATATGGAATCACATGTCGGTTTGGATGGAAAACCTTACCGAAGAAAACAAGTATCAATCTTTTTTGCACCCGTTAAGGACCGTTGCTCATCCACCGGAAGAATCACTGAAACTCTGGGATGAGATAAGCAAAAGGAGAAAAATTGTTGGTATTGGTGGCATAGACGCACATGCTCATAAAATTGATTTGCTTGGTTTTTTTGAAGTAGAAGTATTCCCTTACAAAGTATTGTTTAAGTCTATTCGTACTCATATCCTTACTCATGAGGAAATAGTAGCGGATAATTCTACAGTAGGTATAAAAAAAGCTTCGGATGCGATTATAGAATCACTACGAAATGGCCGATGTTTTGTTTCGAATTTTTCTGTTGCCGATGCTCGAGGATTCTGCTTTTGCGCAGTTTCCGATGCAGGGGAGTTTCAACAAGGCGATGTTGCACCACTATCACCTGATTTAATATTAAAAGTGGCTTTACCGGGTTTGTCTGCAACAATCAGGATTATTGGTAATGGAGAGGTTGTTAGTGAAATTGAAGGTGAAAAACTTGAGTATAAAGTAACCCTCCCGGGAAGTTATCGCGTTGAAATAGAGCGAAACGGCAGGGCTTGGATATATTCCAACCATATTTATGTTTCAAATTAGTACAAAATCTCGTATTTTTACGGGCTATCAATTATTTTATTTCGATTAAGGACGGAAAATGTCAACTGACAAACACCATTTAACAAAAAAAGAGTTAAAAGAAGATTCACTTATTACCGGCTATTACAAGGCGTATGCTTTGTTTGAGCAATACAAAAAAGAAGTTTTTATTGGTCTTGGAGTAGCTGCTCTGATTATTGCTGGCATCATTTTTTATAACTATTATCAAAATGAGCAGAGCATTAAAGCAGAAGCTGCGCTCGCAAAAGTTATGCCCAGCTACGATGGTGGTGCATACTTAGAAGCAATTGAAGGCAAAGCGGGTACCGACATTCTCGGTTTGCAAAAAATTGTGGATTCTTACGGCTCAACCGAAAAAGGAAATGTTGCAAAAATTTATCTTGCAAATTCTTTTTACAATTTAGGAAAAGTTGAAAAAGCTAAAGAATATTACGATAGCTATTCCGGTTCTAATGAGATGTTTCGTGCTACTTCCTACGCCGGCTTAGCAGCTTGTGCTGAATCCGCAGAAAAATGGGAAGAAGCAGCTAATGAGTATATTCGTGCAGCAAAAGTTTCGGATAAAAACGCTCTTACACCCAGATATTTAATCTTAGCCGCTGTTAATTATATAAAGCTTAATAAAGTCAATGAAGCAAAAGAATTGTTAGATCAGGTAAAAGCTGATTATTCATATTCGCTTTTTGCTCGTGATGCCGATAAATACCTCCAATTGGTTAAGCAATAATTCTAATGCTGACTTTATGATCTTGGATGTAATCGCTTTCGGTGCACACCCCGATGATATTGAACTTACCATGGGCGGAACGGTTGCAAAACTTTCCGCCAGTGGTTATAAAGTTGGTATTATTGATTTGACACGAGGCGAAATGGGAACACGTGGCAGTGTTGAATTGAGGAAGAGTGAAGCCGCTGAGGCTGGTAAAATCCTCAATATTGCTTTCCGTGATAATTTAGGTTTCCCGGATTCCAACATAGAGCAATCAGAAAAAAATCGTTTGGCGATTATTTCGGTAATAAGAAAATACCGTCCTAAAATAATTTTTGCTCCTTACCAAAATGATCGTCATCCGGATCATATACAAGTTCACTCTCTTATTAAGAGTTCTAATTTTTACTCCGGTTTACCAAAGATTCAAACATTAGATAATAATCAACCTCAAGAGGCACATCGTGCTAAAAAGTTGTTTTATTATATGCAGACCTTCACGTTTGAGCCCTCCTTTATTGTAGATATTTCTGAATTCTATGAGCAAAAAATGGCATCTATGT
>CALKUG010000326.1 GCA_937996765.1 uncultured Ignavibacteria bacterium | reverse complement strand
GTAGGGATTAATTATTTCACCATCTATCCTAAAATAGATCAGTTGCCCAATGGGCATACCTGCATAAACACGAACCGGTTGCTTTACAGAAATCTCGAGAGTCCAATAATTGCAAAACCCAGAGTCACCTTTTCCCGCGGTTGCATGAATATCAATACCCAACCTCCCTACCGAAGATTTACCTTCGAGAAACGGAACAAAACCATGAGTTTCAGTATATTCTGCGGTTACGCCCAGATAGAGTTTGGAGGGTAAAAGAATAAATCCTTCTTCGGGTATATCAAAGTGGTGGATAGTGTTATGCTGTTTTGCATCAAGAATATCATTTGAATAAACGGCAAGCGATTTGCCTAACATTACATCGTAACTGTTAGTGCCAAGATTTTCACGAAAAAAAGGCTCAACTACAATATTGCCCTTTTCCATTTCCTCCAGTATCATAGCATCTGAAAGTATCATAAATCAACCTCTTATAATTATCCTGTTTGCCATTATTCTTTATGTGAGCGATATATGTTAAACACTAAGCCTAACATTGCCATATTAATTAACAATGCAGTACCACCATAACTGATAAATGGTAATGGTATCCCGATTACCGGCATTATTCCTATTGCCATTCCCACATTGATGACAAAATGAATAAAGTAAATCGAAAATACACCCAGTATCAGAATACTATGGAACTTATCGCGAGCAAGTTCTGCGTGGCGGAGTAATCGGTAAAAAACAAACACATAAATTGCGATCAAAGCCACGCTACCAACAAAACCAAACTCTTCGCCAATCACGCAAAATATAAAATCAGTCCATTGCTCCGGTATGTATTGAAGCTGTGTCTGATTGCCGGAAAGATACCCTTTCCCAAACCAACCACCTGAACCAATAGCAATTTGCGCCTGAATCGCATTATACCCCGAACCCAATGGATCGGAATTAGGATCGATAAACGACATTATCCGTCGCTTTTGATGCGGACTAAGTATTCCGTAGAGGTAGTCAACTGAAAATGCAGCAACCATATTCACAGCAAAGATACTCAGACTAAAAAACAGATCTTTGCGGAAATAGATGAGCATTCCTGTTACAAAAACAAATGCTCCGATTACATAACCCAATCCGAATAATGCTGCAACAGCTACAAGTCCCGGACTTAGTACCAAAAACAATCCAAACAAACTGATGCCTTTCCAAAAAAGCATCATCAAAATAAACCCAAAAAATACTATCGAGCTTCCCAAATCCGGCTCAAGGAAAATGAGAAAAACGGGTAAAGCTCCAATACCAATTGCCTTGAGTAAGTCCTTAACATTATCAATATCAATATTTTCTCTTGTGAGATAATATGCCATCACTAAAACCGTACCAAACTTCGCCATTTCAGCGGGTTGAAATGAGAAATTACCTATGTATATCCAACTTCTTTGCCCGTTTACAACTCTTCCCATAAATAACACAGCAACTAATGCAGCTAAACTCACTAAATAAAATGGTACCGCACCGGCCTTAATCCAACCTGTGGGGAGTGAGTACATAAAGAAAAATACTATTATTCCTACCACAAGAGATATAACCTGTTTGTCGAAATTGGAGCGTTCCATCGCTGTATTTTGTGTGGCACTATAAATAGCCATCAAACCTACTGCAATCATGGTAAGTACCGCAAAAAAGAGCCCAAAATCGAATTTATCATTAAGTCGGTAATTAATCTGCAATTTCTTCTCCCACAAAAACACTATCACTAACATCGGTTATTGGTATGGTTATAGAATTGCCCATAATCTCATCCAATGAAACTTCACGTTTTAAATACGCTTCAATTACTTTTTTAGCAATCGGCGCGGCGTGTGTAGCACCAAATCCAACATTTTCAACCATTACGGCAACCGCAATTTTTGGATTTTCAAAAGGTGCAAAGCAAATAAACAATGCGTGGTCGTTTCCATGTGGATTTTGCGCAGTACCCGTTTTGCCTGCTATGGGTATCTCGGGTATTTTAATGCCTCGCGCGGTTCCTCCGCCACCCTGCACTACATTAAACATTCCTCGTTTTACAATATCAAACACTTCTTGTTTTACTTTAACATCCTCTGCCGGAAATGTAAAAGGTACAAAGTGTTTATTTTCATCTAAATACCCTTTTACTAAGTGAGGGATAAACGATTTTCCATTATTTGCTACTAACGAAACAAAATGTGCTAATTGTAATGGGGTAACACTTATTTCACCTTGACCAATTCCCAAACTTACCAATATACCTCGTGGCCAATTTTTTGATTTGTATTGCCTCTCGTAATACTCTTCAGTGGGAATTAAACCCCCGGCTTCTTCAAGCAAGTCAATTCCCGTCTTTCTGCCAAAGCCAAAGCGCTTTGCATAATCGTGTAAATTATTTAACCCAATTTCAAAAATCAACTTGTAAAAAAAGGTATTACATGATACTTCAATTGCACGTTCAACGTTTACGGCACCATGCGCACCATGGCATTTGAAAAATTTTCCAAAACTGAAACCACCTCCGCAACTTATTGTGGAATGCTCGTCAATTACTCCCATATCCAATGCAGCAATAGCAGCTAAAATTTTAAATGTGGAGCCGGGTGGGTACATCGACATTGTTGCGCGGTTAAACATTGGGGTAAGCGGGTCGGTTGAAAGTTGGTTGAGGTAGTCGCGAGATGTGATATAAGAAAACTGATTTAAATCGTAATCAGGTGAGCTCGCCATACCCAAAACTTCTCCGGTAGAGGGCTCTATAGCTACAACTGCCCCACTTTTACCTTCTAATGATGCCTCAGCAACCTTTTGAACTCGCGAATCTATGGTAAGGACTAAATCCTTACCTTTTATTGAGGGAATACTTTTTAACTTGTCCTTAAATTGTTCAATTTCACGACGTCTTGAATCAACAATAACAAAATCGTATCCCTTAAATCCTCGGAGCATCTTTTCGTATTTTCTTTCAACTCCTGCAAAACCCGTAACATCACCGGGTTCATAAAAATCATCGCGTTTTAGCATTTCAGGAGAGATTTCGCGAGAATAGCCAAATATGTGCGAACCCGTAATACCGGCAGGGTATCCGCGTTGCAATTCGATAATATAATCAACACCGGGCAAGTGCTCAAGGTTTTCGCTTAACCAACCAATGGAAGCAAAATCAACACCGCGTTTTAGTTTAATGGGTACAAACTTCGAAAACGACTTATTTCGATAAAGAATTTGGCGCAAGGTACCCTTTTCCATTCCCAGGGCTTTTTCGAGATAAATATTGTTTGTGGTGTCGTATTCCGAGGGCATCAATCTTACAGTATAGGCAGGTGTGTTTTCAACCAACAATTGCAGATTTCTATCATAAAACACACCTCTCAGGGGCATTTCTTGAATGGGTTTTACACTATTTGATGTGGAACGGCCGTCGTATTCAGAATGCCTAACTATTTGCATTTGATACAACCTGAAGGTATAAAGTAAAAAGACCCCTATAACTAACAGGAATAAAACATTTTTACGTTCTAATGATGCAAACCCAAAATCATTCATCCAACAACCTTGAAGGCACAAAAAATGAAACTAATGAAGATATTACAGCAGTATAAAGTGCCGGTAATATGGCGGCATAAACAAACAGCGAAAGTACACCGTTACTAATCGAAAAATTAGTCATTAATGTGTAAGAGAAGGCGTTAATAATACCCGCTAAAAAAACCAATAACGCAAAACGATAGGATTTTATCAAAAGCTCACGTTTATTCTCGTTATAAAAATACCCAATAATAAACGCTGATAATACTTTGGCAAACATCGAACTTCCTAATAAACTACCCGTAGCTAAGTCGAAAATTAAGCCAATAATAGCACCGAATACCATACCAAAATCTCGCCCTTTTAATAGTGTTGCAAATACAACCAATATTAAAAGTAAATCAGGCGAAACTCCCGAAAGTGAGATTTGTGGAACAAACACAATTTGGAAAAAAAAGGCAACTATTATTAAAAGCAGCTGAACTATTATTTGCTGAATCATTTTTTCCTCAAATAAAAATTCAATTCTTCGCCATCAACCTTTTTAGAGTTTATCGTTTTTATTACAAATACATGCTCAACTGATGAAAAATTTACAGCAGGTTCAATTTCTAAATCGTTAAAAATGCCTTTTTCGGGATTCACCAC
>CALKUG010000325.1 GCA_937996765.1 uncultured Ignavibacteria bacterium | reverse complement strand
TCTGTCCCATTTTCATCCCGAAGGGATGGTATCACGGGTTTACCCGTGACTGTAGAAAAACAGAACAAAATAGATTTCGCATCCCGAACGGGATGCAACCCTAACCAAATGTATGTTGCATAACCTGATAAATCGTTGCATCCTTTCAGGATGCGAAATGGGTGGGTATTCCATGGGCTACAGTCCCGATTTCATCGGGATTACATACCTTCGGCATGCAAATAAATCAACTCCCCGATAATGAGAGATACGCTAACGGAATATAATGAATGAAATGCATCTTTCGTTCCCTGCTTCCAGCCCGCAGGCTTCAGTTTCCCGAGTCCCGAATCCTGAGTCCAGGTTTTCCCTCTGTCCTCTGTCCAATGACCTCATTCTCACCACCAGCCTAAAACCCGTTTGATAATCCCCTCGCTCGGGGGAATCAAAACCGCGTGAAGAAACACGACAGACCACCGTACCACTACTCCAACTACCACCCCTCGCAACACGATACGTGCCTTGAATCGGGCCTTTGGGATTTTCAATCGGACTAACTGCATAATAACTCGAATCGTACCAATCCGAGCACCACTCCCACACCCCACCGCTCATGTCATAAATGCCCAATTCATTAGGTAGTTTTGCACCCACGTTGTGTTTTTTCCTGGAACTATTAAAACGATACCACCCCACATCATTAAGCTCGTCGCTACCTGAATACAGAAACCCCTTACTCGCATTCCCGCCACGTGATGCAAATTCCCACTCCGCTTCGGTTGGAAGAGAAAACTGCAAACCTGTTTTTTGATTCAATTTTTGGATAAACACCTGAACATCCGCCCAACTCACATTATCAATCGCAAGCGAGTCACCCTGAGATGAACTCGGATTTTCGCCCATAATATCCGCCCATTCTTTTTGAGTAACCTCATACTTACCAATCCAAAAACTATCAAGCGTAACCCTATGTTGCGGGATTTCATCAGCATAAAGACTATCGCTCCCCATCAAAAACGAACCACCCTCAACAAAAACGAAATTAGCAGGAATGCCGGAAGAATCAGGAGCGGAGTTGGCCAAAGCCGTAACAAACGAAAAGAAAAACAGCAAAACCCTAAGCACCGGAAAGTAAAATCTCATAAGCCAACCAATCAATATAATTTTGGATAACACACACCCTTAATACTCCATGAACAGGCACCTGGTTCCCGAGGACTGCAGCCTGCGGTCTATTGAGAATTAAGAGTAAGAATTAAGTCCCGAATAAATTCGGGATTTCAGAGCAAGCTCTTCAAAGTTAATGTCCCGAGCCAGCTCGGGGGTATTGGCTCGCAAGCTCGCATAAATTTATCTTCATCCCCGATTTTATTTCGGTTTTCATCCCGAATGGGATCGTATCACGCCATGGCGTGACTGTAGCCACAACGAACACACCACTACAACAGCATCCCGAGAGGGATGCAACATACATTGGTACAATTCAAACACCGTTGCGTCCACTTCGCGTGTCCCGATTTATCGGGGGGATGCGATAACTTTTGTGTGGGTTATCGTTTTCTATAGTCCCGCTAGAGCGGGATTGAATGCCTTCGGCATTAAAACAAAATCCCAAGTTCCTGGTGCCTGGTTCCAGGCCGACGGCATTTGCCCATCTTCATCCCGAAAGGGATGGTATCACAATTTATTGGGACTGTAGCCGATACGAATCACCACTAACAAACACAACATACCGAAGGCGTGTCCCGATTTATCGGGGGCATTGATGCAACATACCGAATTCGTTGTTTTTCCCTGTTTCCCGTAGGGAAATAATATTGGCAGAAAAGATTTAATAACCCCTATTCATGCCGTGAGGTATGCAACATTCATTGGCACAATTCAAACACCGTTGCATCCACTTCGGGATGCGGTGAGTTTTTTTCTCGTTGTTGTTTGCTACAGTCACGATTTTATCGTGATACCATCACTTCGTGATGAAAACACCCTGGCATCCCTATTATCCTTTTACAACCAATATGAAATCCCTAACTCGATAAAAGTAAAGCCCGAATTCCAGAACCCAAAAGCCAGGTTCCTGGTTCCTGTTTTTTTTTATTTCCTGTAAATACATTAAA
>CALKUG010000324.1 GCA_937996765.1 uncultured Ignavibacteria bacterium | reverse complement strand
TCTAATTCTGTGGATAAAGCATGAGATATCAAGCACTCCTGTTTAAGAAGTTCGTTCATTTGTATCTCCATATCAATTCTTCTAATTTTAATTTCTAAAACTTTTTCAATAGATACTTCTCTTAGTGCGCTCTTTTGTAATGCGTTTTCAAGTTCATAATCAATAAGAGGAAATAATTCATTATTTATCTTAAATCTTTGATCTCGGATAGTCTTTATTTCTCTCTTCATCTTTTGAATTATCGCCGAATATTCCAGTTCTTTCGCATTATACTCCTCCAGTGCTGCTTTAAGTTCAACTTCCTTAGATTCAATTTTTTTTCCAATCCCATTACTTACCCAAGGTAGAAATGGAAGAGTAATGGAAGCCATAATTGAATACATAAACTCTGAATGAGGCTTGCCGGTTAACATCATCATATCATCACCTGTGGTGATAATCATGCCTCTCGGCATATGCATTAGCATAAATGAGAGCATCAATTCAGGATATAATTCATCCTTGCTCATAAAATCTTCGTTCTCAATCATATCTATTTTGTTTTTTTCCATTAGCAAATCAATAGACTTAAATTCCTGCTCCAACACATACACGGAATCCTCTAAGCGATAAATCTCTGTTGTTACAGCTTTGTCTAATTCTTTTCTTCCCAGCATGGCATTGATTTCGGGAACCATAGCATCGGATTGATTGAGCATCTTATCCCTATCAATTTCCATCATTTTGATTTCTGAAAGCATTTTTAGGTAAACAGAATTATCTGACATATTCATTTGAAGCATCGAAGCCATTAATTCTAATTGCTGATACATCAACCCAATTTTTTGGTTCTCCAATGCAATGCGCTCTCGCATAAAAGCAAGTTCGTAGTACATCAACCCCAGTTCGCGTTTTAACATTTGAAAACGTTCTTTGAACTGCAAATTGCTCATGGTAACACTTAGCCCTGCCTCTTTTTCACGAAGTGAATACATAGATCCTAAGGGGAACATTTGTGTAATTGTTAAAGAGTTTGATAGCGATTTCCCGGTTAGGTTTAAAGTGTTAAATGGAATCTGACTTATCTCTAATCCGACAGAAGTGGCTGTTGGTGTGCTGGAATACTCTTTCTGAAGTAACTTGGAATGAATCCTCAATTGTTGCCCCTTCAAAAAGGAATTATTCTGTTTCATTTCTTCAATCAGAATTGTTAAGCTTTGCGCCCAAACAGAATTACTCGAAAAGAAAACCAATAATACTATTGTGATTATCACCTTCATTTGTTTTTCTCATCCTTTCTCATAGCAGATAAACCAAGTACACCTTTTTTCAACTCATATTCCTTCATGAGCGAGAAAATAACGGGGGTAACTAAAAGAACATGAACTGCCGATGTGATTAATCCTCCTATCATTGGTGCGGTTAGTGGTTTCATAACATCAGCACCAACTCCGGTTGACCACATTACCGGAAACAACCCAATCATGCTTGTAAAAACTGTCATTAGTTTGGGTCTTAGTCTGAGAATGCTCCCTTTAAAAGTTGCTACATAAATGTCGCTATTGGTGAGATTTTCAATTCCTTTTTTTTTATTATTTTCATCCAAACTCTCATGCAAATAGAGCACCATTACAACCCCGGTTTCCACGGCAATTCCGTATAGTGCTATAAATCCTACCCAAACAGAAACCGAAATGTTATAGTCTAACAAATAGATTATAAATACACCTCCAATTAATGCAAAAGGGACGCTCACCATAACGGTGATGGCTTCTTTGAAGTCTTTAAAAATGAAGTACAGTAAAAAAAAGATACTCAACAAAACAATTGGAGTAATAATCAATAGTGTATTTTGTGCACGTATTTTGTTCTCATACTGTCCGCTCCATTGAATTGAATAACCGGTTGGCAGTATCAATTCATTTTCAATTTTTTTCTGAGCATCATTCATTACAGCTCCCATATCTCGCTCCTTTGCATTGAAATAGACAATCGAGCGTTTAAGTCCGTTTTCAGAGGATATCATGGCAGAACCAATTTCTTGCGAAACTTGTGCAACGCTTCCTAAGAGCACTGTTCTCGATGAATTTCCAGATTCTTTGGGTATTGAATTTTGCGAACCTACACTCAGCATACTCCCTTGCATTGATAAAGAAGCGGTTGAGGTATTAGAAATAACTGTGATTGGTATTGATTGTATTGCCTCAATAGAGCTACGATATTTTTCTGTGAATCGAATAGTTATTGGAAACCTAAGATTTCCTTCAATAAATTCACTGATTACCTCACCACCAATTCCGGATTCTATTACCTCATTTATCTGTTGTTTATTCACTCCGGTTATTGAGGCATTTGGTTCAATGGGTTTGATGGATATGTAATTAGATTTTTGCATTCTATCTGCTGCAACATCCGAAGCACCATCAACTTCTCTGATTATTCTTTCAGCTTTAATCGCAAGTTCTTCAAGTATTTTGCTATCATCACCAAAGATTTTTAGTCCTAAATCAGTTCTTACGCCGGTAGCTAACATGTTAATACGATTAATTATGGGCTGAGTCCACCCATTAGTAACTCCGGGTATTTGTAGTTTTGAATCTAACTCGGCAATAATATCTTTTTTTGTTATTCCTTCCCGCCACTCACTATTTGGTTTTAGTAAAATTATAGTTTCAATCATATTAAGTGGAGCATTATCTGTTGCTGTTTCTGCACGTCCCGCTTTGCCAAGTACTTTATCTACTTCCGGGAGACTTTTAATGATTTTGTCTTGTTCGTGTAAAATCCGTTTAACCTCCTCAATTGAAACAGTGGGCAGAGTAACCGGCATAAACAGTAATGATCCCTCATCCAAAGGTGGCATAAACTCCGACCCCAATGATGTAAAAACAGGGATGGTGAGCAGCAGAGCCAATACATTAAGCGCCAAAGTTGTCTTTCTATATTTCAACGCAACTTTGAGAATAGGGGTATAAAACCATGTGAAGAATCTTTGCACCTTGTTTTTTTCCTCCGGCACAAAATTTCCCTTCATTAAAAAAGTCATCAGTACGGGTATTAAAGTAATTATTACTACCGCTGAAGCTAAAAGCATAAAAGTTTTGGTAAGTACGAGAGGTGTAAAAAGTTTTCCTTCCTGTCCGCTAAGCAGAAGAACCGGCAAAAAAGATACGAGAATGATAATATCGGAGAAGAAAATCGCTCTTCCTACTTGTTTAGCAGATATTATTGCTATCTCTTTTAATTCTTTATTCGAAAGCTTTTTTCCACCCTCAGTTGCTAAAGCCATATGCCTATACGAGTTTTCCACCATAACAATAGATGAATCAACTATTACTCCAATGGCTAAGATAATACCCCCGAGACTCATTATATTGGATGTTATTCCGAATACATACATGAATAGGAAAGAAAACAAAACTGTTACCGGAATCTCGATTATAATCCGAACAATACTCCTAAAATGCAAAAGAAATACCATAACAACTAAGGTAACAATAATAGCCGCTTCCCATAAGGAGTTAGTTAAAGTATTTATTGCAGCATGGATAAGTGTACTCCTATCATAAGCTATATCAATACTTATCCCTCCTGGCAGTGTTGAAGAAATGGCATTGATTTCATTTTTTACTTTATCAATTACTTCAGATGCATTTTCACCGGATCGCATCACTATTATACCACCAACTACTTCACCCGTACCATTATAATCCAATAATCCACGTCTTGGAGCAGGAACCATTTCAACTTTTGCCAAGTCACGAACTCTAAAACTAACACCGGTTCCTGCATCAATTAAAGTATTTTCAATATCTTGTAATGATGCAAAGTATCCCCTACCTTTTACATAAAATTCTGACGAAGATTGCTCAACAACATTTCCGCCTACTTCATTATTACTATTTTTTACTGCTTGAATAACTTGTCCTAAAGAAATTCCATATTGAATTATTTTTAAAGGTTCAACGGTTATTCTATATTCTTTAACATAGCCACCAATCGACGCTACCTCTGCAACTCCCTGAACTGAGGCAAGCCGGTTTTTTATCACTCCATCATGAATACTCCTTAATTGTTCTAAATTATAGTTTTCACCTGATAGTGTGTACCAAAAAATATGGCCAACTCCGGTTCCGTCGGGGCCCAACTCCGGATTAACTCCTTCGGGAAGATTATTGGTTAAAGTGGCGAGTTTTTCGGCCGTTCGTGTGCGTGCAAAATAGGGATCTATCTCATCATCAAATATCACAAAGATAAAACTCATCCCAAACATTGAGGATGAACGTACACTTTTTACTCCCGAGAGTCCCATAAGCGAGGAAGAAAGAGGAAATGTTATTTGTTTTTCAACAATGTCAGGCGATCTGCCCATCCATTCGGTAAAAACTATTACTTGATTCTCTGAAACATCAGGAATTGCGTCAACCGGTAACCGGCCGAGTGCAATAACTCCTGCTATTGAAAGAACAAGATAGACTGATAAGACTATTGCACGATTATTAGTGCAAAGTTCAATGATTTTCTCTATCATTAGAATACCTTTTCAAACAAGTGAATTGTAATTAACTATTCGCTAAAGTTGAAAAGGATAAATCAGATTCTTAGGATTGTTATTTGAGGTTGGACTTTAAATTGATGTATTTCACCGGAGGGGTAACTGTGCTTTCTCAGTTGAAATTGGAAAGGTTCTGTTGTACAATTTGAATTGATACCATATGAAGCAACTAAAAAGTCATAGTTATGAAGGGATATCTTATTATTGGGTATAATCGATAATAAGGGGATAGTTAACTGAATCTCTTTACAACATTCCTCATTATCAATGGAAAGATCTGCCGAAAGGATACTTTCTTTTTTAACGCAACAATCAGATTTTTCAATTAACTCTTGTTCCAAATTACATTTTTCACACTTTTTTAAGGAAATTATATTCATTTCTTGACAGAATTGAACAGGAATAGAACTCACAACTGTTATGAGTAGCCAAAGCGTTATTCCAAAAAGCACCACTGTTCGATTCATAAAACGTCTATATTTGCTGCAAGTGTGAATGTTAATTTTAACCTATTAAATATAATCAAACTTTTAATTTATTGAAACATATTTCATTCTCTACAACGGTAACTGTTTTTATCCGATATTCTTTAATTTGAGAACAATTATTTAAGAGTTTAAGACAAAGATTGAAATTAATCAAAATTTAATATACTTTTACTTTTATATACCATATATTTCTTTGGCACAATTATTGGTTAAACAAAGGTGTTTAATAGTTTTTTTTCACAACAAACGAGGAGAGGGATAACCATGGAAAGAATTCCACTTTTAAGAAGCAATGTTAGTGCTTTCGTGATGGTTATGCTTTTATCAATACTGACATATTCCAGCCCTTCCATTGCCGCAGTTGCCGGTGGCGATGAAGAATACCTTGCCATAGCCGAAGAAATGCCTGCACCTGTAGGCGGTCTTGCCGCTGTAATCAAAAAAGTAGTTTACCCAGAAATCGCACGAAAAGGCGGTGTTCAAGGTAAAGTATTTGTCCTCGCCTATATCGATGAAAAAGGTAAGGTTGATGACGTGAAAGTTGTTCGCGGTATTGGAGGTGGCTGCGATGAAGCCGCTGTTGATGCCGTAAAAAAGAGTGCCTTCACTCCCGGCAAAAATAAAGGACAACCGGTAAAGGTTAAGCTTTCACTCGCAATTGCCTTTAAGTTGTAATTCAATTTTTTTATTGTACTTACAACTAACTTATCTATATTTAATAGGAATTTTTATTTCATTGAAATGACAGGATATTCATGGAATTTTACAAAAAGTTAAAATTTGTGACCAAGGTCCAAATTGGGTTTTTGGCAGTAGGCCTTATTGCTGCTGTAGTTATTATGAACAACTTTATAATGATTACGCAAGTTGAATCAGCTAAAGATGAAATTTTTGCTGACTATGTTGTGCAAAAAGGAAAAGTTGACAGTATCTACACCGAGTTTAAAGGTTTACAATTTACCCTTCTTAAATTCTCCAACCCTATGTTCGATGGCGAATTTGATGCAAATCTGCAAAAAATAGAGAAAAGCAAAAAGAGTATCGACAACATATTAAAGTCTCTTGTTGAAACTACTACAAATGCTGAATTAAAAGCGCAGTATAGTGAAGTGCAAACAATTTGGACTAACTACCGAAATGTTGTTGCCGATGCAATTTTAAGTGCTGCAGTAACAAAAGACTATGAAATGGCTGCTGTTATTGCATCTTCTTCGGGTGAAGAAGTTGGAAGCCAATTAGAAACAATATTTTCGAAGATGTATGTTGCCCTCCAAAACAGGGCTCGCAGTTTAGATGTTTACATTTCTGATACTGTGAGTGCAACTAAATGGTTTATGATTGCAGGAAACATTCTTGGTATTATCATCACTCTGTTAGCACTTTTTTACTTAGCCCCCGCCCTGAGCAAACCTATTAAAGCTGTACAAAAATCTCTTAGTGATTTCTCGTTAGGTGACTTTACCCATGAAATGGAAGTTACTTCGCAGGATGAATTTGGTGAAATTGCAGAGATGGTAAATGTGTTACGTGCCTCGCAGTTAGATAAAGTAAATGCTGCTGTTAAAATATCGAACGGTGAGTTAGTTACTGTAAATGTAGCCTCAGAAAACGATCAACTTGCAATAGCTTTTAATAGTATGAACTCAACCATAGTTAAACTCTTAGGTGAAACTGAAAAGATTAATAAAGCAAGTCTCGAAGGTGATTTATCCGTTCGTGGTGATGCATCGCAGTTCCGCGGAAGATGGAAATCATTGTTGGAAGGCCTTAATTCAATTTTAGGTTCAATGGTACTCCCTATTGATGCGGCTGCAAAAGTGCTTGATCAAATGGCCACCGGTGATTTTACCCATAGAATGACAGGCGATTTTAAGGGTGTTTACAAATCATTCCAAGAAGATGTTAACAAAGTTATCGATTCGATGAATGATATATTAAATCAAACTTCGGATACAGCAAATGAACTTGCGCTTAAAGCGAGTCAGATTTCTTCAAGTACTGAAGAAATGGCCGCCGGTGCTCAAGAGCAAAGTACTCAATCTGCTGAGGTTGCTGCAGCTATCGAGGAAATGGCTTCTACGATTATGGAAACCACTAAAAACGCTTCTAATGTTGCAAAAAATGCCCAAGAAAATGGTGAATTTGCGAGTGAAAGTGGTAAAGCAGTTGAAGAAACTGTAAGTGGAATGAACAGAATCGCAGTAGTAGTTGCTAATGCAGCAAGAACTGTTCAAGAATTAGGAAAAAGTTCTAATCAAATTGGTGAGATTATCCAGGTTATTGATGAAATCGCAGACCAAACCAATTTACTTGCATTGAATGCCGCAATCGAAGCTGCTCGTGCCGGTGAACAAGGACGTGGTTTTGCAGTAGTTGCCGATGAAGTTAGAAAACTTGCCGAACGCACTACTAAAGCGACCAAAGAGATCGCTACTATGATTAAACAAATCCAAAAAGATACTCAAGGTGCTGTCACTTCGATTAACGAAGGTACTCGCGAAGTTGAAAAGGGTAAGACACTTGCAAATCAAGCCGGTCAAGCTATGTCGAAGATTGTTTCAGGAACTCTTAATGTAGTGGATTTGATTACTCAAGTTGCCTCTGCTTCAGAAGAGCAATCAGCAACCGCCGAACAGATTAGCAAGAGCATTGACTCTATATCACAGGTAACTCAAGAAACAGCTACCGGTATTCAGGAAATCGCAAGAACTTCTGAAGACTTAAACATGATCACTGAAAGTCTTCAGACTCTAATCAACAGATTCAAGATTCT
>CALKUG010000323.1 GCA_937996765.1 uncultured Ignavibacteria bacterium | reverse complement strand
AAGCTATAAACAACGCCCCAAATCATGCCTAATGGAATACCATTCACAAATAACCATAAAAGATTATAAGGTGCATGCGTAATACCAAATAGCAACAATGCCACCCATGCAATGCCTATGAGCACCAAAATTCCCACAACTCGTTGAGACTCTTTCATCTCTGCAATGATTTTAATTCCAAAGAATTTTGAAAGCGTGTAACCCACTAACTGAAAGAAAACGGCAAACACTTTATAATCAATGCCCCAAACACTAAAATCTTCAAAAGTGCCTGCTGAGAAGGGTTTTCTGAATGCATACATCGAAAAGTAGGTGATAAATGCAGCCGTTATGGTATAGAGTGCAAACCACCATTTATTAGATGCTTCCAACTTTTTTGTAATAAAATGTACTTTTTCCATCAGATAGTAATTCCGGCTCTAAAGGGTTTAAAGTTTAGCGCAAAATCGAACGCCTGTTGTGTTTCATCCAAAGTAAAGCCATCCTTTATTAATTCGGCAAAAGGATAGACTGAGTGATTTTTTGTGATAAACTCCACTGCAGTAAGCAAATCATCACGGTTGTAGTTGTGCAGCCCTTTAATGATATGCAGATTGCGCACCACTTGCTCCGCTTCAATATTCAATGGGCGTTGAGGGAATGTGGCTCCCACCCATACTGTTGTACCACCAATTTTGAGACGTTTTAGCGAAAGTTCCATGGATTCGGGCATTCCAGAAAAATCCATGATAACATCAAATTTTTGTTGTTCGGCGGTACTTTGCAAATCACCTATTTCGAAAAGACCATCGGCACCAAAACGATAAGCTAATTTCAGTCGTTCAACATCTATATCCGATGCGGCAACAGATTTAGCACCCGAAGAGGCGGCAAATGCACAAGCGGTTATACCTAACATACCCACACCAAGTATGAGAACCTTTTTATTTTGCACATCCCCTGCAAGCCGAAAAGCCCCTGCAACTGTTGCCACAGCACAATTTATGATTGCAGCTATTTTAAGCGGCACAGATTCTTCGAGTTTAACAACAGGTGTGAATTTTCTGATTATGGTGTATTCTGATAATCCACCATGAAACGTAGATTGCTCATGGTATTGCTCATGTCCGTATTTAAACAGATTTTCGCCTTTTTGCGGAATCCCTTGTTTAGCAAGGCGTGAATTAGGATCGGAGGCATAAATTCCCCAAGTAATTCTATCACCAATAGCGAGCTTGATTCCTACATCATCTGTAGAAGGAATATTTTCGTAAAATGCCGCAATACGCCCAACAATTTCGTGACCTAATATCGTTGGGTTTTTCTCTTTCCTTACACCTGCATAGGTGTTAAGGTCGCTTTTGCACAAGGTTACAAATTCATTACGTACCAGAATTTCACCTTCGTTTAATTCGGGTAATTTATCATTTATAGATGTTAGTGATTGATCAGTCGCATCAAAAATTATTGTTTTTCCTGAAAGATCGTAGTGGTTGTTTTCCATTTACATCCCTGTTTTTACAGCATTTATTTCAGATAAACGTTTAAACGCTTCTGTGAGAATGGAGAGCGACTCATCAATATCGGGATAACTTACCATTAACGGAGGCATCAGTGCAAGCACGTTTCCGGAAGAAACTTTGAAACTAAGTCCAAGTGAGAGAGCTTGATAGAGAATAAACTCCGCACCCTCTACAGAGGGGGTCATTGTTTGGGAATCTGTAACAATATCAATTGCTATCATCAAACCCACTACACGAATATCTCCAATAAAATCAAAATGCTTTTTAATTTCCGATAATTTCGCTCTGAAGTACTCCCCTTTTTCAACTGTGCCTTCGAGTAAATCCTTTTCTTCGATATATTCAATAGTTGCAAGTGCCGCTACAGAACCAATGGGAGATTTCTCGTGCGTATAATGCCCTATTGCAATCGAACCGTTCACATTGCAACGTTCTGTTGCAAGTACTGCCGCCATGGGGAAAATTCCTCCACCAAGACCTTTACCTAAGCATAACAAATCGGGGGTAACACCAAAGTGTTCATGAACAAACATTTTCCCCGAGCGACCAAGAGCAGTTGGTATCTCATCAAAAATGAGCAGTGCACCATATTTGTCACAGAGGGCGCGAACTCCCTGCCAATACTCAGCCGGTGGCGATGTAACTGTAGTGTAGCGTATCGGTTCAGATATCACAGCGGCAATATCACCTTCTTGCTTAAAGATATACTCTATGTATGCAAGCGACTCAACGTAACTATGGGTTTCACCGTTTTTACTTGAAGGAAACGGTATTTGAATAGTGCCTGGCAACAACGGACCAATGCCTCTTCTAAATAACGATTCCCCACCCACGCTTATTGAATCTAATGAGGCACCATGAAAAGATTCCCAAAAACTGATAGTTTTAAATCTGCCTGTTACCGTGCGAGCAATTTTAAGAGCCATACCCATTGCTAATGTACCACCAGGGGCAAAAAGAACTCGTTGCAGCGTGTTGCCGGTAAGAGATACCAATTTCTTCGCCAAATCAACAGCAGGCCTGTTGGTATAGCGCCTTGGTGAAAAGGACAAAGTATCTAATTGTTTTTTAATTGCATCAACAACTTTGGGATTAGAGTATCCGACTTGATGAACATTGTTGCCATGAAAATCAAGATAGGTTCTCCCTTGGTTATCAGTAATGTAGCTTCCACTGCAAGCAATAAGCCCATTTAAACAAGGTGTTGAAAGCGATTGATGCAAAAAATATTTTGCATCTTCTTCAAGCAACTGTTTTGTTTCTTCATCAAGGTGGCTGTCAGCCCAAGCTTTTCTGTAATCTGAGAGATTTACATCTCCTTCAGTCCTGTCAATATCCATTGTTAATCCAATTTCTTGATTGGTTAAATAATTCTTTCAATTAGAAAGTCATTGGTAAGTGCAACGCTTTGGCAATAAGCTTTGCGATATCAGTATTGTCAATAACACCATGAAACAATTCAGAACCCGGGCCTTTAGCATAAAACGGAACAGGTGTACCTGTATGACCCTTTGTTGACCACGAAGCTTGTATCGTTTTCTTACCACCTTCTTCTCCACCTGTGAGAGTTAATCCGCCTGTTTCATGGTCGGCGGTAACAACGATAAGCGTGTTAGGATTTTTTTCAGCAAAATCTAAACAAATTCCCAAGGATTTTTCTAACTCAGTAACGTGGTAAAGAACTCCTTCCAAATCGTTTCCATGCGCTGCCCAATCAACCTGACTTCCTTCAATCATCAGAAAAAAACCATCGTTGTCTTGTGAAAGAACTTGTAGTGCTTTCTCGGTCATTTCTGGCAAGGTTGGCTCTCCTTCAGCTTTATCAATGCCACCAACACTAAACAACCCAAATAACTTTTTCCCTTTTGATGCTCTTAGTTCAGTTTCATTAGTTACGTAGTCATAACCGAGTTCTTTAATTTTTTTGGTAAGATCCAGATTGTCTTTGCGCTCACTAAGAGTATCAGATTGTGGGAGAAAATACTCTATTCCACCACCAAGAACAACATCCACACCTGCTACTGCAATTTGCTCTGCAATAAGTGTGTGCATTGAACGCTTCGGGGCTTTAGCCACAAAGCAAGCAGGTGTAGCATCGGTAATATGTGAAGTGGCAACTAATCCCGTTGCCATGCCAAGTTTTTTTGCCGATTCCAAAATGGTTTCTTTCGGCAAGCTATCCGGAGTCATTCCTACCATACCGTTATAAGTTTTATGCCCGGTTGCCATAGCAGTAGCACCTGCAGCAGAATCTGTTATTTTGTCTTTCAAAGGATGAGTGGTAACAAATCCCACATTTGGCATAGTGTAGAATGACATTTTTTTATCACCGTACATCAAGTACTGTGTAATAGCAACATGAGATAACCCCGTGCCATCTCCTATAATCAATATTACGTTTTTGGGTTTTTCGGTTAAGCTTTTCTCTCCCTGGCTCGAGTTGAGCGGAAGAATTGTTTGGTGCATCGCTAAGATAAATAGAAGCACTAATCTTATTGTTTTAATACGCATCTCTGACCTTAATTAATGGTTTAAGTTATTTATAAATTCTGAAAATTTCTTCGGTGAATCTGTATTAATCAAATCAACACCTAATTCTAACATCAATTTCCACTGGCTTTCAGTATTGGGTATATTCCAAAATCGAATGATTTTTCCTTGGTTGTGAGCCAAAGTAGTATATTCTGTTACTTTGCTCTTTAAGTCTGATTCACTTATTGCCCCAAATTGCTTCACAAAATCAAACCAATCCTCACTTACCAATGGAAAAAGCAAAGTATTAGCCTTGTTATAAACTTCATTCGGTCTTCCGTCTATAGCCAAAAAGCGAGTTTTTTCCCGTTGAACTTGTTTAATGGGGCGAGCACCTGAAATTATGACGTCAATCGCTCTTTGAGTTTTGATACTATCAGTATATTCACTGCACATACTTTTGTAATGTGTAAGAATTCTCACTAAAGCGTTATAGGTTGGTGCTGCTTCAGTTTTAAAATCTATCATAAGAATTAGCGGCTCGTTACCATATAACGAGCTATCTCGTTTAAGGAACTCATTCATGAGTGGTGCAAGGTAGAGCGATTCGAGTGTGTTTGCTTTATTAATTTCACTTTCCTCATGTGCAACATACAATTCACCTTCAACAAGTATTACATCAACTTCAATGCTTTTAAGATTATGTTCAAGGGCTTCGAACAAAGGACGGCTTCGGTGGTAGTCGTTGTGTGAATGACCAAAGATAACCTGCCTCTCTTGCGAGAGGCAGGTTACCGACATCATCATCACTACAAGGGAAGGAAGGAGAAACTTGTGCATTATTTAGCAGACTTAAAAAGCTTATCCAGCGGAATCTGCATTTTTTCAATGGAAGAACTTGAATACAAAACTTTTAAAGCTTCGTCGGAATAATCCTCAAAATACTCAACACGCAACTTGTGGCGTCCGGGCGTTACTTGTATGGTACCACTCTTTTCGGTTGCACCATGTGAACCATCATTATCAACCACTAATTTATCGTTCAGATAAAGTTTACTACCATCATCTGATACGGTGTAAAACGTAACATCTTCCGCAACCGCAACTTCTAAAAAGCTTTCGAACACAATTGCATACTGGTCATCGGCTTTATCGGTTATTGCATCCAAATCAAAACTAAAAATCATTCCTTCTCTCACCGCTTTGAGTGTCGAGAAATCAGGAATCTTTTTCCACTTGCCGCCTTCATAGTATTTATAATATACTCCGTTTTCTTTAGATACTATTGTATAATTAGCTGTAGAAACCATCCCGGGTTTGTTAGATTTGAATGTACGGGCTTTTAATATAGAAGATTTGCTAACTGTAAGTGGTTTAGTGTATTTAGTTGATGACATCGTTGGTTCGGATCCATCGAGTGTAAAAAAGATATCAACCTTATCTTGAGTTTTAAGCTCAACCGAAATCGGTTCGCCATAAACTCCACTCATGGTGGAGATAATTACAGGATATTGTAAGTCCTTGGAATATTTTTCTTTCACTTTTGCAGGGGAAGATTCAAATGCTGCAGCAGCGGGTCTGCCAGTCCAAGCCTGTGGAGTTTCAACATCGAAGATATGTGCAACAGTTGCTGCATTGTCAAACTGATAATAGGTACCGGTTAACTCTTTACCTTTTTGTACTCCCTTTCCAAAAATGATGTAGGGTATTTCCATTTCGGACATGGTATCACCACCATGACCTTTACCAATACCGCCGTGGTCGGAAACAATACAAAAAATTGTTTCGTCATAAATACCGGCTTTTTTAGTAGCCGCAATTATTCTGCCAACGAGAGTATCCATACGAGTAATGGAGTTGTAGTAATGTTGTGTATAATGGCCTATTGAGTGCCCTGCAGCGTCTGGATCGTCAAAATGTATAAACAGAAAATTTGGTTTATCTTTTACAATCACCTTTTCTACCTCAACAATGGTATTTCTCGAACCCTCTGCATGGATATCTATGTCAACAGCCTTTTTATCATAGAGGCGACCAAAACCATCCCAATCATAAACACTTGCTGTTTTGAGATTTGGTTTTGCTTCTTTGAGAACCGAGAAAATAGTCGGGAATATCCCATCAGGTCCAACAACCGAAGGTTCAATCAGATAGTTGGTTCTCTCCCAACCATTTGAGGTAATTCCATGCTGCGAAGGTTCTGCACCCATAAGCATCGAACCCCAGTTTGAACTGCTGCTCGAAGGGCGTACCGCTCTTCCGTGAAATGTAACAACTCCGTTATCCATCATCATCTTCATGTTTGGGATCTCGGCACTGAGTAAGCCAAATGGACTTGTTCCATCCATTCCTATTACAACTACATGATTAGCTAGTTGTTGAGCTGATACCAAAGTGGTTATCAGAATCGCAAACAGCAAATGTGAATAAAACTTTTTCATCGTATCTCCGTTTAATTCTAATTAATAACTATTCATGTTTAAGCTGATGATCTCAATCAACTCGGGCAACTCTTCCAAAGTGTCAATTACATAATCCGCACCTGCTTGCAAATAACGTTTCCTTACAATTTCTTTTCTGCGTTCAAGCTCTTCATAGGGCATTTCAATAATTTCTTGATGGGTTAATCCCATTTCATTTGAAGATAAAACAACTCCAACCGACCATGCACCGGCATTCAGGCCTTCTTCGATATCTGAAGTAGTGTCGCCCACTTTTACAACTGCTTCCATAGGGTAAACATCTAATTCCATAGCATTTTTATAAATCATGTAAGGAGCAGGTCTTCCTGCAGGAACTTCGCTGGCACAAACAAGACAATCAGGAGCATAACCCTGTTTCTTAGCTTCTGCTTTAACTATCTCCATCATTTCAGTGTTGTAACCGGTTGTTGAACCAATCTTTATACCCATATCGCGTAATTCATCAACAACTTCTACAACACCGGGAATCAATTCCGAGTATTGAGGAAGTATCTGTAATTGAAGGGGAATAAAAATCTGAAACATTGATTCGATATCTTCTTCGGTAACTGCTTTACCATTTTTCTCTAACCATTGTGCAGCAACGCGTGGCATCTGACTGATAACCCGGATATGATCTTTTTTATGAAGTCCCATAGGAGCACGGGCTTCATCAAAAGAAACGTCAACGTTATTGCGTTTAAAAACTTCAATAAAATTGCCTGCCGGTGCGAAACAGCCGTAATCAACCGTTGTTCCTGCCCAATCAAAAATCACAGCTTTAATATTGCCTACGTATTCACGGGTGTATGTAAATTCCATTGTTGTAATCTTTCTGTTATTGTTTTAGCAATAGAATGTTATAATTTAACATCCATTTCCTTGAGAACATCTTCAATAGCGTGTACTAACTCTTCCATATCTTTGAGGAACAAGTGGCCAATGTTTCCTATCCTGAAACAATCGGCATTAGTGAGCTTTCCGGGATAGATAATAAAGCCCTTATCGCTCAAGAGTGTATAAAAGGTTTCAAAATTAAAATTTGGATGAGAAGGGTAATAAAAAGAAGAAATAATATAACCTCGTTTGAACTCACCGAGGTATTCTGTAAATCCCAACTCAGTCATTTTTGCAATTAAAAACTCATTATTGTTTTTATAGCGCATACCACGTGCAATTACTCCACCTTCCTCTTTCAGTTCATCCAGTGCTTGTTTGTAAGCAAGAAGTGATTGTGTGGGAGGTGTAAATCTAAATTGCCCCGTTTTTTCGAGAA
>CALKUG010000322.1 GCA_937996765.1 uncultured Ignavibacteria bacterium | reverse complement strand
CAATCTCTTTGAAAAAAGGTTTTGAGTTGTATAGTGCCTCAAACGGAGCAGAAGCACTTGAACTCGCGAAACAAATCCATTTTAATCTAATTCTTATGGATATTAATCTGGGCTCAAATCCCGATGGAACGGAAATTATGAAAAGTCTTCGTTCGTTCGATGAGTATAAACACGTTCCAATAATCGCTGCAACCGGCTATGCACTACCGGGCGATAAAGAGAAATTTATTGAGATGGGATTTACTAACTATCTGGCAAAACCATTTACTCGTGCCGAACTTATTGCGGCAATTGAAGATGCCCTTCCATTTTTAAAGAACAAGGCAAATTAAATTAGAGTTTTGGTTTTTCGGAGTGTTTTGTAGTAATGGAGTTTGAGAAGAAACTTAACGACCTTTTTGGATTCGATGAATTTCGTGAAGGTCAAAAAGAGATTATTACATCCATACTTTCGGGGAAAGATGTAATTTGTGTACTCCCTACCGGAGGGGGTAAATCATTATGTTATCAATTCCCTGCATTATCTTCCCCCGGTTTCTCGGTTGTTATTTCCCCGCTTATTTCATTAATGAAAGACCAAGTTGATCGGTTAAACCTAACCAAATCTCAAGCGGTATTTATCAATAGTTCACTTGATTCAGTTGAAATTGATTCAATACTCGAACGATTACGTTTTGGTGAAATTAAACTGCTTTATGTAGCTCCTGAGCGTTTAGAGAATCCTCAGTTCCTTCAAAAAATTAGTTCTCTCAGACCGCGTTACCTCTTTGTTGATGAAGCACATTGTATTAGTCAATGGGGTCACAACTTTCGGCCAAGTTATAGAAATATCAAAACATTTATTGATTCTGTAACGTTTCAGGGGGTATCGGCTTTTACGGCTACAGCAACCCCGGAAGTTCTAAAAGACATTTCAACTCTTTTGGGTTTAGATGAGCCGGAAATTTTTGTTCGGGGTTTTGCACGTGATAATATCTCAATTATTATAGAAATTGTAAAAGATAAAAAAGCAAGACTTGTTGAAGCACTCCAACGATACAAGGGCTCTGCAATTATCTACACGTCATCCAGGAAAAAAGCCGAAGAAGTTGCCGATTTCTTGAACACCATGAAATTCCCCTCTCGGTACTATCATGCGGGCTTAAATTCCATTGAACGTAAAATTGTACAAGATGAATTTATTTCGGGTATTACTCCCATTATTGTCGCCACCAATGCTTTTGGGATGGGCATTGATAAACCTGATGTTCGGTTAGTTGTTCATTACAACACACCGGGAACCATCGAAAGTTACTATCAAGAAATTGGCAGGGCAGGACGAGATGGAAAAGAATCATTCGCGGTTTTGCTACACGATGATGCCGATATTAGCACACAGCATTATTTCATTAAAACATCCTATCCGACTAAAGACACACTTATTAAACTCTACGATGCCCTCTGCGAATCATTAGACATTGAAGAAAACACTTTGCCCGATAGACAATTCTATATCAATTATGATGCAATTGTTGAAAAAGCCGGAATAGAAATTCCGACCATAATGTTCTATGCAGGGTTAAAATTCTTAGAAGAAGAAGGCGTGCTTCGTTTGGCGGGTACTAATACTTCCCAAACACGAATACGTTGCTCTATCGATACTGACCACCTTAAGCGCTACACAAAATCATTGCCCGATAGTTTAAAAAAAGAAGTGATTTTATATTTGGTTAAAAAATATGGGATAAACCTTTTTGGAGAAGAACCCATAGTATTTTTGTTGGATGATTGTGCCTCGGAAGTTGGTTTTGGAAAAGATGTAGTGGAAGGAGAATTAAGGCAATTATCTGCCTCGGGTATTATAGACTATATTGAGCCAATAGAAAAAAACGCAATTCGATTTATATTACCGAGATTCCCAAAGAGACAGCTTGCTGTCAGCTTTAAAAGAGTTACTAATCTCTATCTAAATGCGTTAAAAAAACTTGACCAAATGGTTGATTACCTTTATGCCAAACAATGTCGATTTTATTACATACTCGATTATTTTGGTGCAGGTAACAAAGAATATGCATGTGGCAAATGTGACAACTGTCTCAATAGGTCAATACATCATGATAACTATGGCGACTACATTACAGAAACAGTATTAAAAACAGTAGCAGAGCTTCAAAACAATAAAACGCCTAAAGAATTACTCCAACACTTGGTTGGAGAGAGCACCGTTGAACAAGGTTACTCAGGCTTTGGTGTTTTTCGTAGTTCCGATTCCTCCGAAATAACTCATACAATTCGACATCAAATGGGTTTGGGAAATTTAGTCCTTGCCGATACAGGTAAGATACTCATAAGTGAGAAGGGGGCAGAGTTGCTACGGCAAAAAGGTATAACACCTCTTAAGTCGAGTGATGAAATAATTGCCAACTTACCTCTATTTCATAAACTGCTTGATGTCAGAAAAAAAGTAGCAAATAGATTAGGCCAAAAGCCTGAAATGGTTTGTGCAGAATCAATACTGAAACAGATTACAAAACAACAACCCACCACAAAACCTGATATGTTCAAGATACCGGGTATGTCGGATCGAATTTTTAATAAATGCGGTGAAGATTTTTTAGATGTTTTAAGAGATGCCTCGAAAGATGAGGGGGTTATTCTTCCCGATAAGCCTTTACTTTCCAAATCAATTAACGAAACTCTTCGCTTTGTTAAGGATGGTTATTCATTACAAGAAATTTCCGATATGAGGCACCTTACAACTACAGTGGTTTCTATGCAAATTGAAACAATCATAAAAGCCTACCCAGATGTTAGTATAAAAACCCTTATTGCCGAACCAGTATTTAATGTTGTGAAACAATTGTATGACGAGGGTATTAAAGACCTAAAGCAGGTAAAAAGAGGATTGACTTCTTCGATTAGTTATGCAGAAATTAGGATTATATTGGCTCGCTTAACTGCTGGCGGTAGTTACACCTAATTAATATGAACTGTATTTAGATTGCTCTTCTGTGAGTTTTTTTTCCACCTTGTCAAAAAAGTTGTTCCAACGCTCCTGGTTTTCAGAAAGATACTCCACCGTTGCTTCATAATCCTCAGTAGAGGTGTTATACTTTTTTGAGAGTGCAGCTACTATTTTATCCGAAGCTTTTTTGCTGCTTCCTAAAGCATCCTGAGCTAATAAATACTCGGCATACATCGAAACAAATTTCTCTTCTTCTATAACACTCCCCCCACAACCTACAAAAGAAGTAACTAATAATATCAAGAGCAATAGGGTTGTTGGCTTCCGCATAATACCCAACTATTTATTCATTCTCTTACTTGCTTCAAAAAGAATTTTTTTCTCATGCTCGGTTAGCCCTGCGTAACCACTTTTTGAAATTTTATCGAGAATCATATCAATTACTTCTTGATTAATGGGTTCGTTCTCTTTTATTTCGTAGAACTTAGCATCCTCGATAGTTTCTTTTTTGGCAAAATCCGTGCGTTTCTGAAACGGAGATTTCTCTTTATCCCGAGAACCCCAGCCACCAAAACCTTTTGTTTCGGAAGGGCGTTTGAATGAACTGCCTCTGAAACTATCTTTAAGGGGAATATAGATCGATTTATCTAACATGATAAATATGAACCCAGCTAACGCACCACCAATGTGAGCCAAATGAGCTACTTGTGAATTGGCACTATTTACAAAGAATATTTCGATAAGAATTAAAAATCCAACAAGATATTTAGTTTTTACAGGTATAAGGAAGTAGATATAAACATACCTTTCCGGGAATAAAAATGCAAATGCTATCATTATTCCAAAAACAGCCCCCGAAGCACCAACTGTGGGCGCAGGGATTAAGCCGAGTATAGGGGTCATCAATAAGTGCAATAAGCCTGCGGCAACACCACAAGTTAGGTAATAGATTAAAAACTTTTTACTACCCCACAACGATTCAATTTCGGAGCCAAACATCCAGAGCCCGAACATATTAAAGAAAATATGCGAAAGCCCAGCGTGCATAAACTGATAGGTGATCAATTGCCAAGGAGCAAAGTCGCCATTCATAGGTTGCAGAGCAAAAAGATTATAAAGAATTGCATCTGCGGGATACCCTGAGAATGCAATATTCCCAAACAAAAACATTATAAAAAACACAACACCGTTGATTATCAACAGATTTTTAACAACCGGAGGGAATATCCCAAATCCGCGTGGCTCGTAATAGTCGTTCGACATATAAGTACTTTAATGTTTGATAAAAATGAGTCGTGACCCTTTTAGAGTCACGACTACTAACATAAGAATTATTGAAATAAATTGTTACGCATTATTTAATGCAACAACACCCGGAAGGGGCTTACCTTCGAGGAACTCAAGTGAAGCACCACCGCCTGTAGAAACGTGTGATACTTTATCTTCAAGACCTGCTTGTGCAATAGCTGCTGCTGAGTCACCACCGCCAATAACGGTAATGGCACCGTTTTCAGTAGCATCAACTAATGCTTGAGCAATAGCGTTAGTACCTTTGGCAAAGTTTTCCATTTCGAAAACACCCATCGGTCCGTTCCAAACTATAGTCTTTGATTCCTTAATCGCAGCAGCAAAGAGCTCACGCGATTTAGGCCCGATATCCAAGCCCATTTTATCAGCCGGAATCTTATCAATAGCAACAACTTCTGAAGGCGAATCGTTTGCAAACTCAGAGGCAATTACCACATCAACCGGTAGTAAATATTTTTGACCGGTTGCTTCAAATTTCTCGAGTAATTGTTTTGCTAAATCGACCTTTTCTGCTTCCAGTAATGAAGTACCTATTTCGTGGCCGAGTGCTTTATAAAAGGTATAAGCCATACCGCCACCAATAATAAGCGTATCAACTTTACCGATGAGATTATTGATAACATCAATTTTACCGGAAATTTTTGCGCCACCAAGAATAGCACAATAAGGTCTCTTTGGCTCGGTTAAAGCGCCACCGAGATAGTCGAGTTCTTTTTTCATTAAGTAACCGGAAACAGAACTTGCTACAAATTTAGTTATACCTTCGGTAGAAGCGTGTGCGCGGTGTGCGCTGCCAAATGCATCGTTTACATAGATATCGCCAAGTGCAGCGAGTTTTTCTGCAAATGCAGGGTCATTTTTTTCTTCTTCTGCATAAAAACGCAGGTTCTCTAAAAGGACAACATCACCTACTCCTGCTTTTGCAACTGCTGCTTCGGCTTTTTCGCCAATACAATCTTCTGCCATTATCACTTCTTTGCCTAAGAGTTCAGAAAGGCGTTTAGCACAGGGCTTTAATGAGTATTTAGGGTTTGGTTGACCTTTAGGACGGCCTAAGTGACTCATAAGTATAGCTGTACCGCCATCTGCAATAATCTTTTTGATAGTAGGCAGTGATTCCACAATTCTTTTATCATCGGTTATGGAAAGATTTTCATCCAATGGAACGTTAAAATCAACGCGGACAAGCACTTTCTTTCCGGAAAGTTCTACATCATCAATTGTCTTTTTATTCATAGTCTTTTGATCCTGATTCTTAAAGTATGGTTGAAAAAAAAAGACGCAGCTTACAAAGGGCTGCGTCTTTTTTTATAAATGATTGGCATAAACCAAGAGGGTTATTGAGCAACTTTTTTGATAAGGTCAACAACTCTGCATGAGTAGCCCCATTCGTTATCGTACCAGCCAACAACCTTAACCATATTACCTTTAACCATGGTTAAATTGCTGTCGAGAATGCAAGAATGTGGGTTATGCACGATATCTGCTGAAACGATTTCGTCTTCGCAGAATTCGAGAACACCTTTAAGAGGTCCTTGTGCAGCAGTTTTAAGTGCAGCATTAACTTCCTCTTTGGTAACTTCTTTAGAAACAATTGCTACAACATCGGTGATCGAGCCATCAGGTGTAGGAACGCGGAGTGCGAATCCATCCATTTTGCCTGAAAGTTCAGGGATAACTTTACCGATTGCTTTAGCAGCACCGGTGCTTGAAGGCACTATCGATACAGCAGCAGCACGAGCTCTTCTAAGATCTTTATGTGGAAGATCTAATAAATTCTGATCGTTGGTATATGAGTGAACGGTTGTCATAAAACCTTTTTCAATACCAAATGAATCCTGAAGAACTTTAGCCATCGGAGCCAAGCAGTTGGTTGTGCAAGATGCGTTTGAAATTACTTTTTCGTTACCGGTTAATGTATTATCGTTAACACCGAGAACGATAGTTGCATCAACATCGCCATCAGAAGGAACGGTAAGAATAACTTTTTTTGCTCCGCCTTTAATATGCATTTCGCATTTTTCTTGGCTACGGAAAACACCGGTTGATTCTACAACAATTTCAGCACCCATTTCGCCCCAGCCAATTGCTGAAGGATCTTTTTGTGCAGAGATTTTAATACGGTTTCCGTTAACGATCAAATCGTTACCGTCAACTTCTACAGTTCCGTTAAATCTTCCGTGAACTGAGTCATATTTTAATAAATGCCCAAGTGTCTTAGCGTCGGTTAAATCGTTGATTCCAACAACTTCAATACCGCCTAATTCCATTGCTCTTCTGAACACGAGGCGTCCTATGCGTCCAAAACCGTTAATACCTATTTTTACGGCCATTAGTTTCTCCAATTTTATGATTTAAGAAAGTAAAGTGATTAGAAACAATCAAATATAATGAAAATTTGTGAAGTAATTGAACACTATTTCAGTCCCTTAACTACATCATTCATTCAATAATTATATGAGTTGAAGATTATCATTTGGTTATCGAGATTAAATTCTCGTTGGAAATCAGTTTGCTAAAAGGTATATTTAAATACTAAACTATTACTTAGGTTAAGAGTATGAGCGAATACAAAAGTTTTTTGGTAAATGTGCCACTGTTTGCAGATTTACCACTCGAAACATTGGAAAAAATTTCAGAGTTGGGTAAGCGACGCATTTACTCAAAAGATACTACCATATTTTCTGAAAATGATTCCGGTACCGCACTATTTATAATAATGCAAGGCAAGGTAAAAGTATCGCGTGAAAGCGAAGATGGTAAAGAAGTAATTCTCACTATACTTGGCGAAACCGATTTTTTTGGTGAAATGGCTTTGTTGGATGGGTTAGCTCGTTCAGCTAATGTTATTGCTATCGAAGAGTCGGAGCTTATTGTTATTGATAGAACGGATTTTCTCCATTTGTTACATACCTATCCTGAAGTTTCAATTGCTTTGTTGCAAGAATTAACAAAAAGATTGCGTCACGCGGATACTAAAATTAAATCGCTCTCTCTTAAAGATGCCGAAGGAAAAGTAGCTACTGTAATACTGCAATTAGCCGATGAGCTTGGCAAAATAAAGCAGGGGATAGTAGAGATCGAAAAAATGCCTTTTCAGCATGATTTGGCCAATATGGCCGGTACTTCACGCGAGACTATTTCGCGAACTCTGAATTCATTTGCTAAAAAAGGTCTGATTGAAATAGATGGTAGCAAATTGAGGATTCCGAATTACGAAAAGTTTAAAGACCTCTTTTCATAAGAATGAGGCGTGCAGATCTTCATACCCATACGTATTACTCCGATGGTAATTACAGTCCTGAACAACTTCTTCAAAAAGCTAAGAAGAAAAATATATCTATTCTTAGTGTAACCGACCATGATACTGTTCGTGCTTATGACGAACTTGAAAAGTTGGCGCCCGAATATGGAATTAAATTAATACCCGGAATTGAACTCTCCACAGAAGTTGGTGAGGCAGAAGTGCACATATTAGGGTATTATTTTGACACAAAGAATGAGAATCTAACTTCCTATCTTACCCAATTCAAATTAGCCCGTGTTGAACGTGCCAAAAAAATAATTGAACGTCTGCAAGAAAATGGTGTGCCGATAACGTTTGAAGATGTGTTAGAAGAAGCAAAAAGTGATTATATAGGCAGACCCCATATCGCTTACGCTTTATTGCACAAAGGATTTGTAAGAAGCTTCCAAGAAGCCTTCGCCCGCTATTTGGGAAATTTTGCTCCTTATAACGAAAAGAAAACAGAGCTTAGCCCCTATCAGGCAATTGAAATAATCCATAAAGCCGGTGGTGTTGCAGTTTTAGCCCACCCCGGGTATTTGGGTAAAGATTTGATTGAATATTTGCTCTCTATGGATTTTGATGGAGTTGAATACGTTCACCCAATACATAATCTTAATAAAAGCATAGCTTTTCGAGAAACTGCCAGAAGAAAAGGTATTATTCCAACAGGAGGTAGCGACTTTCATGGTGGAAAAAGAAATGACTATGATAATTTCGGTAAATTTTTCATCTTTGAGGATACCGTTAGAGAATTAGAAGGTAAACTTCAAAGTCGAAAATTCGATTGATTTTCTTACATTTGCAGAGTTTAGTCTAAAGTAAAAAGAAAGAATTATGAAAGAGATTGAAGGAAATCTGAGTGCCGCAGGAATGCGTTTTGGTATTATTGTTGGTCGCTTCAACGATTTTATTGGTTCTGCCCTTTTAAGCGGTGCAGTTGATTGTATAGTGCGTCACCAAGGTGAGAAAGAGAATATTACCGTTGTTCGAGTTCCGGGTGCCTATGAAATACCTGTAGCTGCACAAAAAATGGCTTCACGTGGTGCGTACGATGCTATCATTTGTTTGGGTGCCGTTATACGAGGTGCAACCCCACATTTTGATGTTGTTGCTCACGAATCTGCAAAAGGTATTGCCCAAGTTGCTCTTCAACACGGTTTGCCCATAACCAATGGCATTCTCACAACAGATAGTATTGAACAAGCCATCGAACGCGCCGGAACCAAAGCAGGTAACAAGGGTTGGGATGCTGCTGCCAGTGCCATCGAAATGGTTAATGTATTCAAGCAATTATAAAATCTGATTCAGCTATTAACGTAAACAGGAGTTTTAAGGCCTCTTTTTACCTTCTTTACATTTTCTTCATAATAGGATGGTAGTATGATAAAGTATGCATTTGCATTGCTTATGTGCGTTTCACTATTTGCTCAAGAGGCCTCTCAATGGAAAAATTACACCAATATGGGGGATGTTGTCTCGGGCTCTCTTAATCCGCAAGGTGTTTGGGTGGCTTCAACAGGCGGTGTTTTTTTTCATCAATTTAAAGATTCAACTTACCTCACCTTCAATAAGTCCGAAGGTCTTCGTGGTATTGGTGCTCAATCGGTTACACGCGATTCAAAAAATAGAATTTGGGTGGGTTATAGCGATGGAACCATTGATGTACTTACCGCCGAGCAAGGTCTCATTCGCCGTATAAGCGATATTGTTCTCTCGCCCATCACTAACAAATCAGTTAATTCTTTATCTATGAAGGGCGATACAGTAGTTGTGGCTACTGCTTTTGGAATTGTACTTATTAATTCAAACGATTTTTCGGTTTACGATTCTTACAGAAAGTTTGGAAGTTTTAATCCGGATATTGCAACTACAGGAGTTTTATTTAACGGAAAATTTGTTGCTTCTACTACCAGCGGTTTTGCGGTACAAGTTGAAGGAGCATTAAACTTAAGTGCCCCCGAATCTTGGGTTTCGTTTGTAAGTTCCTCTACAGGTCGTTCGCTTGCAAATGCAATTCAAACAGTGGTTTTTCGTGATTCAGTTTTAGGAGTTTCGCCATTAGGTTTTTTTGCATATAATGGAACTGCTTGGAACAATGCTCTCCCCGCATACAATGGTTTTACACCGGTTGATGTTTTTGTATCCTCCGACACCCTTTTTACTCTTGCACAACTCGGCGGTAGTGGTTACACATTAAGTTTATATCACAATGGCGAAGTAAAGGTAATAAAAACCTTTTTGCCAACTGCTCGCTCCATAATGGGTAGAATTGGAGAACACGTTTACATTGCAACTGCTTTGGGTGTTGCTAAGGTTTCACTTTCGGGTAATGATGTGTATTTTCAACCTACAGGACCTGCTGCTAATCGGTATCAGGAATTAGCGGTTGATGGAAGCGGAACACTTTGGGTTTCAAGTGGTAAAGATGGTTCCGGTAATGGAGTCTATTCTTTAAATGCTCAGGGTGTTTGGAAAAATTACACCCCTACCACTGATACCGCATTAAAAACAAGGGACTATTGGAGCATACATGCGGCTCCTGATGGTGCGGTGTATTCAGGAACTTGGGGTAGTGGTTTTACGAGATTTAAGAATAATACTATCACCAACTTTACAGCAAAAAATACCCCAATGGTTGGTATTAATAACGACCCCAATTTTGTGGTGATTACCTCATTGAAGTCAGATGCAAAAGGCAACCTTTGGGTTCTCAATTTACAACCCGGTAATAATGTGTGCTTAATTATGCTTTCGAAAGATAGTGTTTATTATCAGTTCACAAATCGTTCTAACCCTAATCAGATTTTATACAGAAACTTGGCTATTGATTCCGACGGTACTAAATGGTTCACAAACGACCAATACACCGGTATCTATTTTTTCAATGAATCCAACACCCCTGCCACTACTACCGATGACAAATTTGGTTTTTTAAGCCAATCCGACGGATTGGTTGGAGAAATTATTAACGATATTGTAGTTGACCAACGAGGCGATTTGTGGGTAGGTACACAAAAGGGTTTGAATATCGTTTATAATTCACGTTCGGTTATTACTGCTAATAAGTCGGTTCGGGTTTCTTATCCGTTTTTCTTGAAATCACAAGTGATTAATGCTATTGCCGTTGACCCCATCAATCGTAAGTGGTTGGCAACTTCGCAAGGGCTGTATCTTGTTTCTGCAGATGCATCGAACCTGTTGGCGTTTTATGATTCAAAAAATAGTCCGTTACTTGACGATGAAATATTGAGTGTAAGTATAGATAACCAACGTGGCAGAGTATATGTAGCAACGGTTTCGGGAATAACATCCTTTACTACACCCGCATCACAACCGGCTGCAAATTTTGAAAATATTAAAGTCTATCCTTCACCCTTGGAAATTGGTTCGGGAGAAACCTTACTAACCATAGACGGATTGATGAAAAGTTCGAGCATTAAAATAATTTCACTTACCGGTGAGTTAATACGAGCTTTAGAAACTCCTGGTGGTAGAATAGGTACCTGGGATGGCAGAAACACCTCGGGTGAATATGTTGCTTCGGGTGTTTACATTGTTGTTGGGTACGATGAACAAGGTAATAATGTTGGTGTTACAAAAGTAGCGGT
>CALKUG010000321.1 GCA_937996765.1 uncultured Ignavibacteria bacterium | reverse complement strand
GTTGTGGTCATAGATTGAATGCGTATGGGGTTGTTGCCACCCATCGGAAGACCACCAATTGTGACTTCACAAGTTGCGAGACGTGAGTAAGTGGTAAGTGAGTTGCAATATAATTTTTGTGTTGGGTTCTGTTCTAACATTAAGCTCTCGAGTTCAACTATGGTTCAATTCTTTAATTTATCAACAACCGTAATAACTTATAAGTTTTCGTAATCCTTTAATAAGGGCATTTAAAAATACAAATTTTGCATATAAGGAGATAAAGAGTATATTTGGAAGCAATATAAAAGTAAATGATTGTTCTTTCACATAACGAAAAAAAGGAGGCAGAAGAGTGCTCCATACTACTGTAGCCATGCTATTGGCAGTATTCTCTTTTGCAGTTGGCGAAAAGCCGATGGATGGAATCCGTGAGCTAACCGTTTACAGACCACATACATTGGAAATTTCAACCAACGCAACGCCTTGCGTATTATTTGAAAATGAGACCCGTGTTGATAGCTTAATAAGCTATGCACACAAGTTCCTTGGATATAAATACGTTCACGGCGGAACAACACCCCGCGGTTTCGACTGCTCGGGTTTTGTTTACTACGTCTATAATTCACTCGAATTCTCCATGCCTCGTGTTTCATCAGAAATGGTGAAATTAGGTCACGAAATTGAAAAAGATGAAATCGCAAAAGGCGATGTTATTTTTTTCAAACCAACCGGCGGCGGCAAACGTATAGGTCATGTTGGCATTGCAATAAATGAGCCCGGAGAACCGGTTAAATTTATACATGCTTCTACCTATAAAACAGGAGTTAAATTATCCTCTTTAGACGAAGGCAAATATCCCCAAAGATATATTACAGCTCGTAGATATCTCTGAGTATTTTTGGGTTCACAAAAACCGGCTATCTCTTTCTTAACGGAAGGCGATAGCCGGTTTTTTTAGTTTAAAGAAAATTGAAACAAACATTTATAAAGAAACGGATAATAATTGTAAGTTTGTAATTACGGATATAAATTCAATTATTTATCAATGGTTTAAGAGGTTTATCGAGTGGAAAAACATGAAGAATTCAAACCGTATATAGAAACTACTACTATAGTTCCTGAGTTTACACCCAAGGCAATTATACTTGGTGCGTTATTCGGAATTATATTTGGTGCTGCAACTGTATATCTGGGATTAAAAGTGGGGCTTACCGTAAGTGCCTCGATCCCAATTGCTGTACTTGCAATAGCAGTATTTAAGAAAATTGGCAAGTCAACTATTCTCGAAAACAACATTGTACAAACAATTGGCTCCGCAGGCGAATCGGTTGCTGCGGGCGTTGTGTTTACCATTCCCGCCTTATTGTTTTTGCCCGGCGGCGAAAACTATTTCCAATACTTCCAGATTTTTGTTTTAGCCCTTGTTGGCGGTGTACTTGGTGTGTTGTTTATGATACCGTTACGTCGCTCGCTTATTGTTAAGGAACACGGAAAACTACCCTACCCCGAGGGAACGGCTTGCGCAGATGTTTTGATAGCAGGCGAAAAGGGTGGTAACCTTGCTAAACGTGTTTATTACGGACTCGGTGTAGCTTTCCTCTATAAAGCAATGATGTCTATTTTTGGCTTTTGGAAAGAAACCCCATCCTACACCTTTTCGAGACAGAGTTCATTACCCAACGGAACAATTAACGGTGAAATAGTACCCGAGCTTTTGGGCGTGGGATATATTATTGGTCCTAAGATTTCAGGTATCATGGTTGCCGGTGGCGTTCTTTCGTGGTTGGTTCTTATACCGCTTATAACCATCTTAGGCGATCATCTTACGGCTCCTTTTGCTCCTGCAACAAAGCTTATTAGTGAAATGAGTCCCCGCGAAATATGGAGTAACTATATCAGATACATAGGTGCAGGTGCCGTAACCTTTGCCGGTGTAATGACACTTATAAAAACATTGCCAACTATTGTAAGCGCATTCAAGGATTCGCTTGCAAACATTAAGGCATCCGGTGGTGAAGGATTTGTTCAATCGCGTACCGAAAAAGATATTCCATTGGTGTGGGTACTCGGCGGTAGTGTTGGCTTAGTTATTTTAATGTCAATTATACCAAATATCCCTACCAACTTTTTATCTGCAATTATGATTGTGGTGTTTGGATTCTTTTTTGTAACCGTTTCATCACGAATTGTGGGCTTGATCGGTTCTTCGTCTAATCCCATATCCGGTATGACTATAGCCACACTTATGGCTACTGCTTTAATATTTGTTGGTATTGGTTGGACCGGTGATGTCTATCAGCCTATCGCATTAGTAGTTGGTTCTATAGTGTGTATAGCCGCAGCAAATGCAGGTGCAACATCGCAGGATTTGAAGACGGGTTATTTAGTTGGAGCCACACCAATTAAACAGCAATTAGGTTTGTTTATTGGTGTGATTGCGAGCGCGATAATTATTGGTTTAACCTTGTTATTATTGCGTGATACGCTCGGTATTGGTGAAGTTACCGATGCTCATCCTAATCCATTACCTGCACCACAAGCTACTTTGATGGCAACAGTTATCAAAGGTCTGCTGAGCCAAAACTTGCCATGGGGCTTGGTAATTGTGGGTATGGGTATATCGGCTGTAATGGAACTTGCAGGAATACGTTCACTTCCATTTGCTGTAGGTGCTTATTTACCCCTTTCTACAACTTCACCAATCTTTATTGGAGGCTTGGTAAAATGGGCTGTAGATAAATTCAACAAGCGCGAAGGCGAGGAATCGGAGGCAGGTCCGGGTGCTTTGTTTAGCTCAGGTTTAATTGCCGGTGGAGCATTAACGGGTATTCTGATTGCCATTCTGATTGCCACGCCAATCGGCACAGATGGTTCAGGCAGGGAAATAAATGTTATTAGCGTTCTCAATACTCATATAGGTGAAAACCTTGGTGCAACAGGCGACATCCTTTCGGTTGCCATATTCGTTGGACTTGGTCTTTTGCTCTATAAATTTGGTAGCGAGAAGCACTAAACTCACTTTTCTCTTTTTTGAGGAATTCATAAGCCGTCTATGAAATATCATAGACGGCTTTTTTATTTATAACCAAGTATTTGAGTTACTTTAACAGTAGAAATATTTTTTTTGTATGTATGCTTAAGGTTCCTTAGATGAAAAAAATTCTGATACTTCTCGTAATAGTTTTTGGTGTTACAACTTTTGCACAACAACAGTATTATAAGTTGGGTGATTTTAAGCTTGAGAGTGGCGAAGTTATTCAAGATGCGTTTATTGGATTCAGAACCTACGGAAAGCTTAATGAAAACAAAGACAATGCGATTTTATATGCATCGTGGTTTGGTGGTAACTCTGCTGAGCTTGGCGGACTTATTTCCCCCGATAAGTTGCTTGATTCTACAGGATATTTTATCATTTGCACCGATGCCTTTGGTAACGGCGTTTCATCCTCACCGTCATTAAGCAGTAAACAGCCCGAAGAGCAATTCCCTATTTTTACCATACGTGATATGGTTCGATCACAATATCAATTAGTTACGGAGCAGTTTAATTTAAGAGGTTTGTTTTTGGTTATGGGTGGCTCGATGGGGAGTATGCAGGTTTTTGAGTGGATGGTTACGTATCCTGATTTCATGAAAAAAGCTCTTCCCTATGTTCCCACACCGATTCTATCATCTTCCGATCGCCTTGCTATTACAACACAATTTGAAATAATCGAACTGGGAAAAAAAGCAGGACTTACTACTCGAGAGATTATGAAACCCGTTCAAATGCTTGTTTCGATGATTGCACAAACTCCCGAGTTCAGAAATCAAAAAACAACGAGAGAAACATTTCCTGATTTTGTAAAAGGATTTGACAGAGAACCCTCCAAGAACTTTTCTGTGGTTAATTACCAACGGCAAATTCAGGCAATGTTAAGTCACGATATTACTCGCCATTTTGAATACGACTTACAAAAAACAGCCCAAGCCATACACGCAAAAACATTGATGAT
>CALKUG010000320.1 GCA_937996765.1 uncultured Ignavibacteria bacterium | reverse complement strand
AGTTGCCTTTAATACAAAGTTAAGTTTTGTACTACTTCAAGAATTGAAGTTATCATATCAATTATTCGGTTCATTTGAAACACAAAAGGGCAGTGCAAGTCTTTCGAGAATGTATGCCCCGGATAATATGGGCGAGGGTTTTTCTACAGCATTCTCACATTTTGTAACTCTCAAACATGTGCCCTCAGAAAAATTCTTTTACAACATAGGTTTCTCATTCCAAACAAACGATGGAGAATCGTACTACAGAAAAGATAATCGTGTTGCGCTCTATCCAGGCGATGAAGGTATTCAGCCAATTTCGTTTTCTTCGGATGGATTTTCATTAGGCACAACCGATGGTTTTTATAGTGATGCGGAAGGTAAAAACTTCAGAGAACAGTTGCTTATAAATGGTGATTTCAACTGGCAGATTGATAACCATAACTTTTTGAAAGCGGGATTTGAGTATAAAAAACATAAAATAAACACATACTCATGGGGCTATGTTGAAACTAAAGATTGGGAAAATAAAAAATGGCTCGAATTTGATGTTGACCCAAGTCTCACTTATGAAAACTACTGGTTGCAAATGGTGGATTATTGGAAAAATTGGGAATCAACATTTGGTACAACAAAGTACCGCAAGGTTGACGTATCAGAATATGCCCTCTGGAGAGATTACACCATTGAGCCCTCGGAGTTTTCAGGGTATATTCAAGACAAAGTTGAATTTGGTGAAATCATTATTAACGGTGGTATTCGTTTGGATATGTTTTTCCCCAACGAAAAGGTGCCTATTAACTACCGCACAGAGGCCACAGCACTTGGTTCATTAAGCAATCAGAAGGCTGCCAACAACACTTATGCAGTAAGTCCTCGTTTAGGTGTTTCATTCCCTATTTCTGACGCAGGTGTGTTTCATGCTGCTTACGGTCATTTTACACAAATGCCAAGTTTCGAAAAAATGTTTAACGAGCCACTTTATGTACTCACCGCTATACAATTAGATGGACGTACTTTAGGTAACGCAAATCTTGACCCCGAAAAAACCATTCAATATGAATTAGGTTTGCAGCAGCAGATAGTACCGGGGCTTTCGATTGATGTTTCCGCTTATTACAAGGATATCAGAAATTTACTCGGAGTTGAGTATCTAACAACAGTTGACAACGTTCGCTACCTCAGATATATCAACAGAGATTATGGAAACGGAAAAGGTATCACCATCGGCTTGAGAGCTTTTGGAGGTAATTTCCTTTCAGGAACCGTAAACTATACTTACTCAACTGCAAACGGAAGTTCAAGCAGTCCTGAAGAAGTTGAGGTTTTCCAAGCATCCACGCAAATAGGTGGTGACCCTGTGGAATTTGTTGATAGACAAATTATTGCTCTTGCTTGGGATCAGACACACACACTTAACACAGTTATCAATATGGCGTTCCCTTATGATATCAATGTGAATTTTGTTGGATCAATCTGGTCAGGGCAGCCATACAGTCCTTCGTTTGTCGAAAAATATGACATTCTCGAAGTTGAGTATAAAAATGCCGATAGCAAACCATTGCAATGGAATGTTGATTTAAAGGCAAGTAAATCCTTTTCGTTCGGACCATTGGATTATACAGTGTATTTAAAAGTAGATAACTTGTTTGATAATCTCAACCAAACAGACGTGTTCAGTTCAACTGGTAGAGGAGACCAGAATGCTCGCCTACCTGAAAATCTCCAATTAGAATTAGACAGACTTGCACAAGCCGGTTTGTTTAATCTTTCTGAAATTGATAACCGACCTTCTTGGTATTCATCTCCTCGAAAAGTTCAATTAGGTCTTGAGGTGAAGTTCTAATGCATAACAACGGATTCGCAATGATTAAAAAATATCTTGTTCTCTTCACAGCAGTTTTTAGTATCGCTTTGTATGCACAAGATCCTGAAAAAACCAATGGAGAGCAATTAGGCGGAAGTCCTATTGGTGGCTCGCGTGGTTATACACTTTCTTTAAGCAAACCTGAGAGTGTACTTAATACCGGATTAGCTAAGAATTTACGTTTTACCATACATGATGGAAACCTTGTATCCGGAGGTGTAATTAACACCGGCCTGTTGGCTTACCATTATGTTGGTGGAAGCCCCATGATGTCATGGCCTAAAGGCGCTACATCAGTTCAGTATCTCCATAGCGGTGTTTTTTATGTTGGCGCTGAGGTGATTGATGAACGCGGTGATACCATACATATTGTCTCGGATAATTACCGTCGTGGTGGCGAAATAGCTTTAGATCAATCACACTTCTACGGTTTTGGTGCATTGCCAAAATATTTCAATGGAAATCAGACAAACGCCGTAACCTATGATATTGGCGGTATAAATGAGGATGTTGGTAAAGATACCTACCCCAATACTAAAGATGAGGGTGAAGGTGATGGAATACTTCAACCAGAAGAAGATTTTAATGGTAATGGTACACTTGATAGAAGCATGATCAACAGAACTGGTTGGTTCGCTATTAGTCATAGACGTGAAACCTGGCCTACTGATTGGCCTGCGGGAAGTTTTCCTGGTGACACACGCTCCGAGGGTGACAACGCACCGAGTGTTCGTATGGGTAGATGGAATGGAGAGTTTGGTAGCTACATTCGTTCCGACCAAGAATCTTACTATGTTTTAGACGACAGAGAAAACGACGAATTTAACTACTATCCTTTCACAGATAGCTTGTCCCGCCTAAAATGGCCTAACGGTCGCAGGGGCTTAGGTATAACAACTTCGGTGCGTAATTACCAGTGGTCATCACGATTGGCAGAGGATTTGCTAATATCAATCTATGATATCGAAAATAAGGGTAAAGATTTAACCAAAGCAGTGGTTGGTATGTATGTTGACCCTGATATTGGTGGCTCGTTAAGCGGTGACGATGCTAACTTCGATAATGTTGACGACATCACGTATGCGTACAATAAATCAGGTCTTTCAAGCAACGGTTTGCCTATTGGTTATTTTGGGTTTGCGTTTTTGGAAAGTCCCGGATTAGCTGAAGATAAAATTGATAATGATGGTGATGGCAGAATAGATGAAAGCCAGAACAACGGTATTGATGATGATGGTGACTGGAGAAGTTGGGAAGACACCAACGGTAATGGAAAATGGGACAACGAAGATACCAACAACAACGGTTCGTTAGATATTGGTGAAGATATCAATGTTAACGGTATTCTTGATATTGAACCGCTCAATGACGATTTAGGAAATGACGGATTAGGACCTGATTTCAACGATTATACCGGTCCTGACATCAACGGAACACAAGCAAACGGGAAACCGGATGCGGGTGAGCCTAATTTCGATTTTACTGATAACGACGAATCAGATCAGGTTGGTTTAACAGCATTTTATTTGCGCGATGTTGATAACACCATGGCGAACGATGAAGTGTATTGGCGAACAGAAATTCAACCCGGTACTTACGCTACACGCCCCGGTTACCAACGTGATATTGCATGGAGTTATGGTAGCGGATTTGTAAAATTCGCCGGCATTGAAAAGATTCATCGTTATGCAATTTCATTGTTGTTTGGTAATAATGAGTCGGATATTGTTCGTAACAAAAAGACTATGCAGGTCATTTACAACGAAGATTATAACTTTGCCAAACCACCCCAACTTCCAATTGTTAAGGCAACCGGCGGTGACAACGAAGTTGTTTTAAGTTGGGATGCATCTGCTGAGCGTTCAAAAGACCCGATATACGGTGAGGACTTTGAAGCATACTACATATACAAAAGTACTGACCCTACATTCACAGATATTAAAACAATTACTGATGCGTATTCAAATCCGCTCCTATTCAAACAGCTTGCAATTTTTGATAAGGCCAACGGCTTAAAGGGAATTCACCCCGTAAGTATTGGTAGCGAAATCAATCAAGAGAGCGACTTGGGTGTTTCCTACAATATGGGAACCGACAGTGGTTTGAAACACAATTTTATTGATACTGATGTAACAAACGGTCGTACCTATTACTACGCTGTTGTTTCTGTTGATAGAGGATATATGGATTCATTCTATCCCTCACTTACTGATAGACAAGGGTTATTAACTATTTCACCAACTGAGTGTACTGCGAATATTCAATTAGATTTATTGGGTAGAGCGATATCTACTGATAGAAATACAGTAATAGTAACTCCTGTTGAGCATCCCGCCGGTTGGGTTTCTCCTAAACTTCTTGCTGATACCATCACGCACACTGCCGGCTTTGCTTCCGGCTCAGTTTCAGTTTCAGTATTTGATGAAAAGAGTATCAAACACAATAGAACTTATTCATTACGCTTCGGTGATGATGGCTCATTTGAACAATTTGGAACCAGATATACCGGTGTAACAAGTAAGGTTACCTTGTACAATGATACTGATAACCTTCCTATACTAACTATTAATGACCCTGATTCGAGTTCTGCTGCGGATGAGTTTATTGCTGATGGTATGAAAATTAAGTTGCACAACGTAGCAACTGAATTTGACACTGCTTATTGGTCAAAAGGTAACTCAACAATGGCAATTAAATCAACTACCAAAGAAGATAACGGTGTATTTATTCCTCGCGATTACGAAATACGGGTACTTACACTTGGTTCTGATACTACAGTAAATCCTACACCAATTATCACCAATTTTCAAGTTTGGGACGTTACCGACAAAAATGCACCCGTTAAAGTAAAATACAGATATGTTAACACCACTGAACCTACCGCATTAAAAGGAATTCTTAGTGATGGAGATAAAATTCAGATTGTATCAGATTTTAGCACTTCCAAACGACTTTGGATATTCCTTGCCGACCAACCCGATGGTTTAGACTCTGCAAGTCAGGTTCAACCAAAAGAAGGTGATATCGTAACAATTAAATCAATTAAATCTTTTGATAGAAACGACAAGTTTACTTACACATTTGTTGGTAATACCATCAACAACGATAAGCAAGCAACAGATATGAGTTCGATATACGTAGTGCCTGATCCTTATTTAGTTTCAAGTTCACTTGAACGTAAGGTGATAAATGAGGCCGAAGGAAGAGGTGACAGAAGAATTGATTTTGTTAATCTTCCTAACGAATGCACGATCTCAATATTTACAACTTCGGGAAGACCGGTTCGTACACTCAATCATCAGAGTAATGATTCTTTCTCTCGACATATCTGGGATTTGAGAACAAACGACGGATTGGAAATTGCACCGGGTATATACTTCTATGTTGTAGAAACTCCAAA
>CALKUG010000319.1 GCA_937996765.1 uncultured Ignavibacteria bacterium | reverse complement strand
TTTGCAACCGTTTTGGCGGTTAGTTTATATGCGCAAACCCCCTCATATTCAAACGTTGACTATGTAGGGAAGGGGAGCAGTAAGCAAATGATGGATATTTATGTTCCCACGGGCATCACCACTCCCGCACCGCTGATAGTCCATATCCATGGCGGTGCTTTTAAAGCAGGCAGCAAAGGGGAAGTTGCCTCGTTTAGCAAATTTTATAATAATGGTTACATCTGTGCCGATATTAATTATAGATTAAGCAGTGACTCGGTTTGGCCTGCTCAACTGTATGATATTCGCACTGCAATTCGCTTTTTGAAAGTTAATTCTGCCAAATACGGTATTGATACCAATAGAATTGGGTTGATCGGTGAATCGGCAGGTGGACACTTAGTATCCATATTAGGCACAACAGGTAACTACGAGCAGATGCAGGGTTTTCATTTAGGTAGTGTTGGTGCAACAAGCAAAGTGCACGCCGTGGTTGATTTATTTGGTCCTACAAACTTCTTAGTTATGGATGGTAATGAAGGACTCGGGTGTTCATCAGCCAACCACAATGCTGCAAACTCCCCTGAGTCGTTGTTGTTGGGTTGTGCATTGCCTACGTGTCCCGACCGGGTTGCCTCGGCTGACCCAATGACGTATTTGGATGCCGCAGATCCCGCATTTTTTGTTTCTTGCGGAGATAGTGATTGTTTGGTAGCACCATATTCGAGTGTGTTATTTGATAGTATGCTCACAGTAAAACAAGTACCACATGTATTCGAGTTAATACCCGGTGGAATGCACGGCGGAAGCTTCTGGCATAATTCAGCTCAGGATACCAAATACCTCAACTTTTTTAATAAGTATTTAATAGGAGTAACCGGAGTGGAGAAAAGTGAATCCGAGTTAATGAACTTTAAACTAATTGGTAATTTCCCAAATCCTTTTAATCCAACAACTACCATACAATTTTCCGCCACACACCCGTGGGTGGCGGAAATACACGTGTATAATGTATTAGGGGAATTTGTTTTTGGAGAAATGTTGGTGTGCAGCACTGTTGGTTTACAAAGTTTTGAATTCGACGCTTCACATCTCACATCAGGTACTTATATCTACACAATCAATTATGCTACAGCGGTTGGCGGCAAGTTTTTAACCAAAGCAGGTAAAATGAATCTCTTAAAATAATTTCTAAATTATTTTCCCCAATAAAAACCTCACTTACTCAAAAAGCCGGATGTAACGCGCAAATTTAAAGATTTTGTTACGTTTATATCCGGTAATTTCCGTTAAAACACCCAAGTGAATAAAATCGGCAATCAGTCGGTTTGCAGTTGACTTATTAACCGAGAGGGCATTGGCGGCATCCTCACTTTCTATAACGGGGTGCTTAAACAAGTATAGCAAAAAAGATTGTGCAAGTTTAGTTTTGCGACCTAAGCGAGCAGCTATTATTTCTTCCAATTCCTCTCTTAATACCACTACGGCCTTCAAGGTTTCGATAGAACTTTCAGCCGTTGATTTAACGCCTTCGAGAAAAAATTTCAGCCATTGCGTCATTTCGTTGTGGGTTCTTACTCGTGTAAGATTGTCGTAATAAAGTTGGCGATGCTTATCAAAAAATGCCGAAATATACAGCGAGGGTTTAGTTAACAACTTTCTCTCAACCAAAAACAGAGTAATGAGCAATCTGCCCATTCTACCGTTTCCATCTAAAAAGGGGTGAATGGTTTCGAATTGATAGTGAGCCATTCCGATCTTAATTAAATCGGGTAAAGAATCATTAACATTGTTTATAAACTTTTCAAGGTCAGTTAGTAAACCGGGCAAATCGTTTGCGGCAGGGGGAATAAAAGTTGCATCGTTAAGCGAAGCACCTCCAATCCAGTTCTGGGATTGTCTGTATTCACCGGGTTGTTTGTGTTCACCTCGTGCACTTTGTAACAATACCTTATGAGTAGCCCTTATTAAGCGATTAGAAATAGGCAATTCATTGAGCAATGAAATTGCCCCTTCCATAGCCATAACGTAATTATTTACTTCGAGCCAGTCATCTCTTTTTTCAGGCACAATAAGTTCGAATTTTTGTAATGCATCGGTTATGGTAGTTTGAGTGCCTTCGATTCTGCTACTGGTGGTTGCCTCTTTGCTGATATGCATTTTAATAAAAAAACTTACATCAGGCACAAGTTGAGAGTAAACATTTAACTCACCCAGCTTAATATTTGCTTCGCTGAGAATGTTAATTAAGGAGTTATCGCTTATTACCCAAGCTTTGTTTATAAGTGCGGGCATAAAGCTCTTGTAGCGATATTGCTGTTTGTAAGAACCTGCTTTAAAATCTTTAATATCCATAACAACCAAACGTTTTTGTATTCATAACTGCAAATATATAAATTTATAGTTGCATTTAGCCCCATAAGTGCAACTAAGCGGTATTTTTAGTTGCAGATAGGCCACCAAGTGCAACTATGGAAAAATATAGTTGCAGTTTATAGGGATGTTTCTACTTAGAGTGGGAGTCAATTTCTGTCATTGTTTTTTTAATTTAAAATAATTAGTTTAGCAATAAGAATTATTGATTGAAGTAAGTTCTTTGAACAATTCCAATCAAATCACTCGGTGGGAAGTCGGGCAATTTAACCCGCTTTTTCACTTGAAACAAAAACACTATAAATTTTTGTGGTAGGGTATTAAAAAGTAGTAGGTTAATTCATGAAGATGATCAATATAACACGGTGGATTTCAGTTACAGTAATTGTATTATTTTTTGCGTCAAGTTTGCGCGCACAAGCCCATTGGGAGCCGTTACCATTCTCTTTTAATCCCGTAGGAATAAATTTTATACAATCCATGGCGAAGGTGGGGAACACAGTTTATTTTGGTGGTTATTTTATAGCCACAGACGTATTCACCTATTTTGCCTCGGATATTGCCGCATTTCGTGATGAAAAAATAGTTTCCATTAATTATGCTGATCCTTTCAACAAAAATGATCAAGTAACCGGTCTTATTAACTTTAGGGGGGTGCTCTACCTCAACGGTGAAACATCGAAAATGGGTCCCCGTTTTTCATTTTCTTATCTCAATGCAGATACAGTTGTTGCAACAGCTTTTACAGCTGGTAAATTGGTTGAGATGGCCACCGATGATAAATTTTTATACCTTAGTGGAGATATAAGTGCCAAAGCTACTGCGCCCGATACAGGCGAGATAAAGGGTCTGATGGCATGGGATGGCGAGAATGCTTATGCTATGGGAGATGGATTAGAGGGAACAATTAACACTCTTACTGCACGCAACGAAATTGTTTATGCAGGTGGACGTATAACGGGCTCAGGTGCAAAAAAGTTTAAGGGTATAGCTATGTGGGATGGTAATCAATGGAGCTCGATTACACCCAATGAAACATCAGATACTTTAGCAATTTACGAGTTATTGGCTACCAAAAACGGATTGTATGCTTCCGGTAATTTTTCATCAATTAACGGTGTCCCTGCTAATCACATAGCTGTGTATAGAAATAATACGTGGTACCCACTCGCTGAAGGAATAGACGAATCAGTACTTTCAATTGTTGAAGTCGGCGACCATATATATGTAGGCGGACCATTTATAGAGAGTGGAGGAGTTGATTACGGCCAAGTCGCAATGTGGGATGGAATAAAATGGAGTAAACTCAATGGGGGGGGAATAGAAGGACTGGTAACAAATTTACTCTTTGATGGAAAATACCTCTGGGTAGGCGGAGTAATAGTAAGAATAGAAGGAGTGGACCAATACGGAGGTGTGGCAAGATACCTTATACCAACAGTAGATGTTGAGGAACAAAATGCACCCGAACATTATACACTTTTACAAAACTACCCGAATCCCTTTAATCCAAGCACTACCATTGAGTATTCTATAGCCACTGAAAGTATAGTACAGTTGAAGGTATTCTCAATGCTGGGTGAAGAAGTTGCAACATTGGTAGATGAGGTGAAGCAACCCGGAACATATTATAGTAACTTTGATGCTTCAGGGTTACCCAGCGGAATGTATATCTACACCCTTAAAGCAGGCAGTTACTCCGAAAGTAAAAAATTGTTGTTAGTGAAATAGGGGAATAAAGCAGGGAAATGTTAACTTAGCTTCAAGAGGGGCTGCCTTGCTAGGGCTCGAACCTAGAGTCTTCTGATCCAGAGTCAGACGTGTTGCCAATTACACCACAAGGCAGTGATTTAAGACTACAAATATACTCAAGGGGCTTTTACTGTGCAAACAAAACACAACCCTTATGGTTTTTTGAGTTTCCTCCAGAGAGTTGTTACGTGTATGCCTAACTCCTCGGCTGTGGCTTTTTTGTTGTAATTATTGCGCTCCAATGCCTTGGTGAGTAACTCTTTTTCGGCGGCCGCAAATTGTGATATTGTACCTCCGGGAAGTGCTAACCCTTCGGGCTTTTTTACTGTTATGCGTTCCGGTAAATGGTCGGAGAGTATCATTTCACCATCGCATAATATAAAGGCATGCTCTATCACGTTTTCGAGTTCGCGTATATTCCCCGGCCATTGATATGCCTTGAGATTGTTAAATGCGTGAGGGGAGAGCGAGGTTATCCGTTTACTAAATTTCTCGTTGTTGGATTTAATAAAATGATCTATCAAAAACGGTAGATCGTCCATTCGGTTGCGTAGGGGTGGTAGATGGATGTTCATAACGTTTATGCGATAGTAAAAATCCTGCCGGAATCTGCCGGCGGTTATTTCCTCAGCGAGATTTTTGTTTGTTGCGGCTATAATCCTAACATCCATCTTTTGTGTTTTACTGCTTCCCACTTTCTCAAATTCCCGAGTTTCAATTACTCGTAATAATTTGGTTTGCAACGACTGAGAAATATCTCCTATTTCATCCAAAAATAACGTTCCACCCTGAGCCATCTCGAATCTGCCAATCTTTGTTTTTATGGCTCCTGTAAAAGCTCCTTCAACATGACCAAATAACTCACTCTCTATAAGCGACTCCACAAACCCACTGCAGTTAAGGGCTATAAAGGGTCCTGATTGTCGTGCGCTATTTAAATGTATTGCCCTTGCTACTAACTCCTTACCCGTTCCACTTTCCCCGGTGATAAGAACCGTGCTATCGGTTTGTGAAACACTTTCGGTTAGCTGGAAAATCTTTTCCATCTGTTTTGTACGACCAATGATATTTGAGAAGGAGAATTTTTCGGCAAGATGATCGCTGAGATATTTAATTTCGGAGATGTCTATAAAAGTCTCGATTGCCCCGATGCGGTTACCATTGTGATCTATGAGAACGTTTGAATTCACCCGAATCGGAATTTTTTTCTGCTCTTTATTATGGATATGTAGTTCGTTCCCGATTGTTTCGCGAGAGTGAAGCATGGTGTGCTCCATGTGACAACCGTTGCGACAAATAGCGGAATTAAAAATTTCCCAACATCTTTTTCCAATTGCATGCTCTTTTGCAAATCCTGTTATTTTTTCGGCAGATTTGTTAAAAGAGGTTATTTCCCAA
>CALKUG010000318.1 GCA_937996765.1 uncultured Ignavibacteria bacterium | reverse complement strand
ATTTAACGTGTTAATTAACGTAAGTGTGATGCTAAATTAAAAAAAAAGATTCTTATAAACTTTAAAAATTTTTAATTATTAAGACTTAGTCTTAATAAGACATAATAAAGTTTATGAATCTTCATTATAAGCTTATTTGTTAACTTATAGAATCTCAATGTTATGTACTATTCCAACTTTCTCAAACTCAACTTTTACAATAGATGCGTTATGTGATAAATCCGTTGGATATGTAGGCAATGTATTTAATAAAATACCTTTAATTAATCTCAATGCTATTGCATGGGTAACTACAAGAGCAGAATTAAAATGAGATTTTTCTAAATCACTAAAAAAAACAGATAGTCGCTCCGCTACTTGCTTGTAAGATTCACCCCCACCCGGGGGGAACCAATCCCATCGTGCAGATTTGTCGTGTTCATAATCTTTTGAGGCGTTCATTTCTTGTTCTGTCATCCCAGCAAATCTCCCGAGATTGTGTTCCATGAGTTCTGCACGAGGAATTAGCGGTATCGCAAATTTTGCAACAAATGGTGCAGCTGTTTGAATGGTACGAACTAATGTTGATGTGAAAATAACGTCAATGGGTTCTTGGAATTTAATTGCTGCATCTAAAGCTTCTTTGTGCCCTGTTTCCGAAAGTGGGAAATCCAGATGCCCTGCAATAATCTTTTTTGCATTGGCTTGGCTCTGAGCATGTCTCATTAAATAGATATTTTTCATAAATATACAATTTTCTAATTTGGTTATGCATTAAATATTTTGTTACTGTTTTTGTTTTAATTAAAATAGTTTTAATTTATGCTTGAATTTTATAGCGTATTCACATTCGAAGAATATCGAAAGTGTCAGCTAACAGGGTTAAAACTTTCCAAAGTAGGTGTTATATGAAACAACTTCTTCTTTCTATTATTACAAAACTAAGTATTCGTACTAAATTCTTAGTGATTTTTTCGGGAATTTTTGTTCCGATTGTCTTTCTTATATATGTTTTTATTAATACCCGTAATGAGTCAATAGATTTCGGACAAGAAGAAATCTGGGGAAATGAGTACCTCATACCACTAAATAGCATTCTCAACAATGCCATCGTATTAAAGGTTAATCAGCAGAGAAGCGCTATGGGCATTGGTGGCAAGGGGTCGGATTCTGAGAAGAGTAAAATTGTAGATGGCTTAACAAAAGTGAAGGAAGTTGATGATCTTTACTCAGATGCTATTCCCACCACGGATGAATTAAAAGCAATTGAAACAGAATTTACTAATGCTGTTAAATCAGGTACAGGTTCATACGAACAAATTAATGAATCCTATGGAAAGTTTATCGGGGCAACACGTGCAGCAATGAGCAAAGTAGGAGACCAATCCAACCTTATATTGGATCCCGATTTGGATAGCTACTACTTGATGGACGCGGTTTTGTTAAAATTACCTGAAACACAGGATTTATTAGGAAAAACGGCTGCATTGGCAGAAGCAGTTTCGGTTCGTGGTTCAATTACACCGAGCGAAAGAGTTGACCTCACAGTTTTAGTAGGACTTTTAGAATCTAATTTAATAGCTACACGCGATGGTATTAAGGTTGCATTTGGTAATAATCCTGCAGGAAATTTAACCGGTGCACTCGGCGATGAGCTTACTGCATTTGAAGAAAAAGTAACAAAGTATGCCAATTTGGTGAAGGAAGCGGTGCTTGGCGATTCATTAACCACACAACAATCCACACTCGCCTCCACATATTCCGAAGCAAATGATGTGAGTTTTGTTTTATGGAATCAGACAAGTAACGAGTTACAAGGATTGCTTGTAGCAAGAATTGATTCAATAAGCAGTGTAAGAAACATTACTTTAATTCTCATTTTTGTTCTCCTTGCCGCCAGCGGTCTGTTTTCCTATTTTTCAGTTAAGTACATTATTGAAAAAGTCCTTTCAGTTGAAAAAGCCCTTGCAGATTACTCGAAAGATGGGGTGAAGGACGTTGCGTTGCAAACTGACAGTAGTGATGAATTTGGCCATATAGCAACATCCTTTAATGCGTTAGTAGGGATTATTAACCAGAAAATCGAAGAGCTTGATCATGAAAGAAATATGAATGCTCTAAAGGTTCAGAATGCTATTCAAAATTCTGAAGCCGAAAAGCAGTATTTAGCGCAAGTTGTTCAGGATTTAATAGAAGCACATCAACAATTTGCTTCGGGTATGCTTACCATTGAATTACAACCGCGCAAAGCTGATGACATAGCAAAAGTATATTATAGTTTTAATGAAGCACTTGTAAGTATTAAGGATGCTTTAAGAAAAATTAATGATTCATTTTACAGCACACAAATTGTTATTCAAGAAGTAACAGGTACTGCTGACATAGTAGCAGAGGGCGCGCGTCAACAAATGGAACAAACCACTTCAATTGCTTCGGCAATTGAAGAAATGGCAATTACCGTTACGGAAAATAGTCAGAATGCAAGTGCAGCGGTTCACGTGGCTAAAGCTGCCGGAGATAGCGCCAAAAAGGGTGGTGAAATAATTAAAAACGCAATTGGTCAAATGAATACCATTGCTAATATTGTTATTGATTCATCCGATAAAATTTCTGAACTTGGTAAGAGTAGCGAGCAAATCGGTGAGATTATACAAGTTATCAATGATATTGCCGATCAAACCAATCTTCTTGCATTAAATGCGGCAATAGAAGCAGCGCGTGCAGGTGAGCAAGGTCGTGGGTTTGCCGTAGTAGCGGATGAAGTTCGCAAGTTAGCAGAACGCACCTCTAAAGCAACTAATGAAATAGCAGGTATGATAAAGAAAATTCAGAGCGACACCGGTTCGGCTGTCGAATCTATGACCCAAGGTACCTCACAGGTTGAAATGGGACGCAAATTAACATCCGAAGCAGAACATTCACTTGATGAGATTATCGTTAGTACAGGTAAGGTCACTGAACTTATTACTAACCTTGCCTCTGCAAGTGAGCAGCAAGCTAAAGCAAGCGAAGATATTGCACGTGGCGTTCACGAAATTAACTCAATTGCCGAAAGAACTTCGAACAATATTGTACTTATTGGCAATATGATTAACGATATGAACCAACAATCCGATCAAATGAGTGAATTACTTGCCGAGAGTTTTACTCTTGATGAGTCGGGACAAAGAAATAATAAACTTCGCTCCGGAACGCGAAAGCAGTTAACATATTAATTATTTTTATAAAGCCGTCCTTGTGACGGCTTTATTTTTTTTGAGTAATAAATGACATAATTGTGTCATTGAATCTGATTAAATATCCAATTACTTTTCCGAACAATTACTTCAGTAATGGGATTTAGTAGGAACTATTGTGAAAAAAAGGTTTTTAAGTTTCTTTGAACCAGAGTTAGAATCTAAAATGGTTCAACAACTTCCATGGTTTTTTTCAATCATATTTGCACTGGGATTATTTGCGCTATTTTTAGTGCTGTTAAAATCTGCGGAACAAAGGGTTTCGAAATTTTTTGAAAGCGAAGCAGATACTCGTTCAATCCTTCTTATACATTATCTTAAGGATGAATTTACGCAGGCAAATTCTCTGAATATGTTGTTCGAATCACAAGAGACTGTTCTGTCCGAGGAATACCAAATCTTTACATCCGAAATTTTCGACAACAACTACTCCATCGTTTCTTTTTACTATGCAAAACCTGATTATTCACCGCAAAATACACATGCAAATAAATTTGTTGCGCAGCGGATGGGGCTTAATAGCAAAGAAAATATCGATACCTTGCCAGGTGTATCAACGTATTCCCTCCCTGTACTTTTCCTCAATAGTAAATCGTTTAGTGTATTCCCTCGAGGTTATGATTTAAGATCTGTTGAAGAGTTATCCGAAGAAATTGATGCGGCTGTTAGAACTCGTGAACCGAGATTTAGTAGAAAGGTTACCATTCTAAATGAGGGGATTAATTCCGATTATATATTTATCATATTTCCCCACTTTGAAATTGACTCATTAGGAAGTGCTACAGAGAGATTGCAAGGGATAGCAATTGCACAAGTTGCCTTGGATAAAATCTTTTACGAAGCAATTTCACAAACTCAGCCAAAAAATATTTATACTGAGCTTTATGAACTCGACTCTACTGAAAATTTGAAACTTATTTATAGTTGGAAACCCAGGGCACAAGATGAAGTGTCGCTTTTGGCGGAATTGTTTGGCTTCACGGTTAGTCCACATTATGTCCGTCGTACACTTTTCGGAAGAGAATTGTTGATTCAAATGCGACCCGGTACTACTTTTGTCGGGAAGTATTTTCCCAATTCACTACCTATTATAGCGTTCGCCTTTCTTACAATTATAGTGCTATTCCACAAAGTTGTTAAATCCTTTGTAAGGAAATTCGAAAAAGGGAAACAGTTCATCTATGAAGCGCAGAAGGAGATTATAGAAAATGAGTTGCGTTATCATTATCTCTTCGATTCTATAAGCGATTTGATTTTTATTGCCGACGGTACTACCGGAATGTTAACCGAAGCCAATTTGGCAGCTAAAAAATTTATGGGATACACCGATGAAGAGGTTAAGCTTACACATTTTTCGAAACTCCATCCACCAGAAGAACAAATCCGTATTTTAACCGAATTTGAAGCAACCAAGAAGGGAAATATCCGACTTTTTGAAACACAACTCATTTCAAAATCAGGAGTGATCGTTCCTGTTGAAATTAATGCTGTTAACACAATAGTAACGGGTGGATCTCATTATTTGATAGGTATTTTCCGTGATATTTCAGCGAGAAAAAAAACTGAGCATGAGCTTAAAACAATCAATGCCGAACTTGAAGAACTTAATACACGAAAGGATAAGTTCCTTTCAATTATTGCTCACGATATGATTAACCCTTTTAGCGGTATAATGGGTTTTTCGGAGCACATAGTTGAAGATTATGAAACCATGACCGATAAAGAGGTTTTAGACTCTGCAACACGTGTTGTGCATGCAGCAAATCAGGCCTATAGATTGCTTGAAAATTTGCTTCGATGGGCAAAATTGCAATTTGTTGAAGCCGCATTTATTAAATCCGAGATAAATTTGGAAGAATTGCTTAGTTTGATAGTTAAAGGTGCTTCATATCAATTTCTTCAAAAGAAGCTTGTAGTACAAACAGAAATTCAATCGGGATTAAGATTATTTAGTGATAGTGATACGGTATCGTTCATTATAAGAAATCTCATCGCCAATGCAATAAAATTCAGCAATGAGAATAGTGTAATTGAAGTGCAAGCCACTCTGCTCACTGATGATACTTCAGAGGTTATTAAAATTTCTGTTACTGATTATGGTGTTGGAATGACCAAGCAGCAACAGCACCAATTATTTTCCGAGAAAACTCTGATTAGCACCCAAGGTACACACGGTGAAAAAGGCACAGGATTGGGCCTAAAGCTCTGCCTTGAGTTTGCTGAAAGACTCGGTGGAAAAATAACGGTTGAATCAGAGCCAGGAAAGGGGACTACAATCTCATTATTGATATCTTAAAATATACAACTATTGCACGCGTACTTTGGCAATAATTTTTTTACAAACCTGATTGCCGGCGAGAGGGGCATGGGCATCTTCAGGGAAAAATATCGCAAAATTATTACTTGGTAAAACTACCACCGAAGTAGCATTGTCATCAAAAAGTCCAAAATCTTTTTCCTCGTTGTATTCTTTTAGGGATTCTGAACAATTTTCCAGATTTTTCCAACCAATCGAATCTTCACCTTCCAATACAAACTGAATATCAATGTACTTTCTATGAAATTCCAATTTGGCATCAGTGCCTTTTGGCGAATTATCTGATGTAATTATAAAAAGCTCGTCATCGATTATAATCGAGGTTTCTTCAATCCACTCTTGGTTTGCAATGCGTTTAATTTCGTTAAATGCTAACTCAAAATGAGGGTGAAGATTTACATATTTGTTGCAAAAATCAATAGGAGCGAGTACCATGAGAATTCTCTTTACATTATGAATATAAATTGTAAAATTTTCAGAAAACAGCAAACAAAGTGCTTTAAATCACATTCTAACATACTAATTAAACAATAACTAATAACAAAGTGTTTAAGTTGTATATTAAGATATTGTTATAAAGATATTTCTTGTTGATAAATAAAGATACGAAGAGACAAAATATTATTGTACATTTGTGTCTGTACAATTATGAGATTTTATGGCTAGATTAGTTCCCGTTGATCAGATAGAATTAGGTATGGTATTAGCCGCCCCCTTAGTAAATCGCTATGGGCAGGTGTTGTTGGCCGAAGGCGTTGAAGTTCAAAATAAACACATTATACTTATGAAAACTTGGGGAGTAAAATTTATCTCCGTGGCGTCTGAAAATGATACTGAGGTTGTAGAAGTAACTGATGAAGCAAAAAAGATGGCCGAGAAAAGAATAGCCGCCCGAATGAATTGGGAACCGCAATCGGATATAGAAACAGACCTGCTCAAGGTAGCCGTAAACAGATTCGCAAAACTATATTCAAGGTAGGTATGGAGCAGAGCAATAGTGCCGTTATAGAAAAGATAAAACGTAGTATTCAGAATTTACCAACTCTGCCTACTGTGCTTTCGTTGCTTAATGATGCAATGGCAAACCCTATGACAACAACGGATGATGTTGCAAAGATTATAGCTACCGATCAAGCATCGGCATTCAAAGTATTGAGGGTTGCCAATTCTCCCTTTTATGGTTTTTCCGGAAGAATTGATACTATTTCTCAAGCAATTCTGCACTTAGGTTTTAATGAAGTGAGAAATATAGTATTAGCACTTTCTATTATAAATTTATTTTCGAAGAATAAGACATTACTAAGTTTTAAACCCGTGAATTTTTGGCATCACTCAATAGCGGTTGGTGTTACAACAAGAATGATAGGTTCACATTGTGGTTCCTCGAACTTAGAAAATTATTTTCTCTCAGGAATTTTACACGATATAGGGAAGTTGTTGTTTTTTGAATATGCAGATACGGAATACATAAAGGTTCTTACGATAGTAGATCAAAAAGGTGTGTTTATCCGTGAAGCAGAAAAAGAAGTTTTTGGAATCGACCATGCTGATGCAGCTAAATTGCTTGCAGAAAGATGGAGATTACCGTTTTCTATTAAAAACGCCTTGGCGTATCATCATACCGGTGTTGTAAATACGGTTCCTGATATACTTACCAGTGCAGTTCATCTCGCTGACATATTTGCGCGCATGATGGAGCTTGGATATCCGGGTGATAACCTGGTACCTCAACCAAATAAACATATTTGGACTGTATTAAAGTTACCGCGTGATTTCTTCTCTAAATTTTCTGCTCAAATTATTAGCAGTTACGAAGAATCAGTGAATTTGTTGTTACACGATTAGAGAGTTTTAACTTTGAATGAGAGTCACCCCTCCATAGAACTTCTAAAGATTTTAGAAGGACAGGCACAGCAAGGGTGGTTGGAAGCATTTAACGCTGTGCTCCAATTTACGAACGACAGATCGTTTGGTTCGAATTATTCTGTTATGCTCAACAGAGCATTAGAGGTTTTTTTGCATTTCCCGAAATTTTCCTCTGTAAGTGCTCATCTTCTTAATGCAGAAACGTTCGAGTTTGAGCATACTCTTTCACTACCACCCTCATCGGATTTTATAGCCAATCAGAGATTTGAAACACTTTTAGAAACCGAAACAATAACACATGCACTTGATTCCGGTTCATTGGCTTATCATATATTAGAAACAACTACGGGTTTTCGTCAAAACTTTTTTGTAATGCCTTTACTTGGTGATGCCGGTGTATTAGGTTTGGTTATTTTAGAGCTTGATGCAGAAATTACAACTCTCGAACAGGTTATCCCTTCGCTTATTACACTTCATACAAACCATTTTGCGTCATTAATTCAACAACACGCATTTAAAAAAGATATCGAAATAGCTTCCGATTTACTTGAACAAAAAGTAAGTCTAAAAATTGAAGATGTAAAACAAAGCAAACGCGAACTCCAACTGATTTTAGATTCAATACAAGCAGCTGTGCTTATTATTGATAAAAATAACAATCAGATTACCGGTGCAAATCAGGTTGCTCTTGAATTATTAGGCGTTTCGAACGATGAGTTATTAGGAACGGAGCGATCTGCCTACAGTTCAAACCTCGATCCATTCAAATCTTCGATTGGTTATGAAATATTGGAAGGTGATGTAAGCGAGGACCGGATTTTAAGATTCGATGGAACCGAAATTCCTATACTTAAAAAAGTTAGCGGTATAGAACTTGGTGGTTCAAATTATTTTCTCGAAAGCTTTATTGATATCACCGATAGAATAAAATTTGAAGAAGCTCTCAAAAATAGTGAGTCAAAATTCCGAGCCATTTTTGAGAAGGCCGGATTGGGAATGTTTTTAGTTAATACTGATGGGGTGATTATTGAGTGTAACAATGCTCTTATGACTATGTTGGGTTATACCCGAAATGAGATTCGAAAGCTTTCATTGGCCAAGCTTTTACAT
>CALKUG010000317.1 GCA_937996765.1 uncultured Ignavibacteria bacterium | reverse complement strand
AAACTCTATCAATAAATTTAGGATTTTCTGTTGCAGGTATTATAGCAACTATATTCGAGTTGTCGTTTTTCTTTATCTTTTTTCCACCAACCGATTTATACACCACATAAAAATGGGGCTCTTCACCTTGTGGTTTTTTCCATTCGAGCTGCACACCCGAGCCGTCAATTTGCTTTGCAGAAAGTTTCATCGGTTTGTTGGGTGCTGTTGCATCCAACCAAGGCATACGAGGCACAAGGGCAGGATATTTGTGCAAATCGTTCATTAAGGTATCGGTAAAACCCGAGTAATTTTTATATAAAGCCACTGCCGAGAAATGCACGGAACCTGAAACACCTGAGGTGGCGCGGTTCATACGCACCTGATCAAAAATTTCTGAGATATTGCCTTTGTAATCAGGGGCTGTCATCCGCGAGGTGAATAGCCCCGGAGCAAAAAGTCGGTCGGAGACTACTGTAGTCCACCAAGGCAATAACTTTGTATAGGCGGCTTTCTCGTGATTCATTTCCCAGTAAATTTGGGGGATAATCATATCCACGGTTTTGTTGTTAATCCAGGTGAGGGGGTCGTTGTAGAGAACGTCGTATGAGTTAAATCCTGATGTTCCGGCATACTCGTTTTTGATAATGCCAAAAGGACTGATACTAAAATTTACATAGGGTTTATGGCTTTTTAGAACACCATTAACACGCTTCACCATTTTGTTTATGGAAGCGCGTCTCCAATCTTCGATGGATTGATTGCGGTCGCGGTACTTCAAATATACCAGTGTATCTTCGTTGGTGATGGGGTCGTAGGGATAAAAATAATCGTCGAAATGGAGACCATCAATATCGTAACGAGTAACAATATCTTCCACTACATCTGCAATATATTCGGTCACTTGAGGTAACCCGGGATTAAGCATGGAGTATTTTTTGAAAGTCATTATCCAATCAGGGTGTTGTTTCATTACATGATTGGGAGATTGCACATAGAGGTTCGAGTCGCGTGAAGCGCGGTAAGGGTTGAGCCAAGCGTGGAGTTCGAGTCCGCGTTTATGCGATTCCTCGATAGCAACCTGAAGCGGATCGAACATCGGATTGGGGGCTTTACCCTGGGTGCCTGTTAGCCAATACGACCAAGGTTCAATCTTAGAATCGTAGAGAGCATCACATTCGGTACGCACCTGAAAAAACACCGCATTAAAACCTGCTTGTTTAATAGTCTCGAGCTGAGTAATTAATTCTTGTTTTTGCTCTTCGGAAGAGGCATTCCGTTTAGTAGGCCAATCAATGTTAGCAACAGTTGCCACCCAAATACCGCGAAACTCACGTTTAGGCGAAGATTGTGAAAAACTTGTTACACTAACAAGCACCAGCAGAAGAAGGATTATTTTTTTCATATCGCAATTATTTAATGAATCATACCCCCAAACATAACTAAAACCCCAAACAGTATAAATGAAAACCCCAACAAAAATGCCCCGCACAGCAGGGCATTAGTTGTTTAATTATTCAAAAACTGCTACCAAAAATCGGCTTCAGTTTCAATTCTCAATTTTCCCGGGTCTTGAGGAGCTTGCTCCGAAATCCCGAACTTGTTCGGGGCTGAGTCCTGAGTCCTCTGTCCCGAGTCCTCATTTTAAAAGAGTCATTTTCTTCATTTCTCTAAACTCCTTACCGTTATCGCCAATAACAGAAACTTCATAAAAATAGACACCACTCGCAACACCGGAGGATGCGGCATTCCAGGTGAGTTTATGTGATCCTGCGGAATAGGCGCCATTTGCTACTTCGGCAATAACTTCACCAAGTGTGCTGTAAACAATAACCTTTACTTTACCCGAAACAGGAAGAGCAAATTCAATTGAGGTTTCAGGATTAAAAGGGTTGGGGTAGTTTTGTCCTAAAGCAAATTGAGTAGGGGTTGTATTGTTGTCTATTTCCACAACAGATGAATATGCGAATGTGCCATCGAGGTCAATTTGTTTTAAGCGGTAGTAGTAGATTGCTTGGCTTAAACCGTTATCTTCAAAAGTGTAGTTATGTTCTTCGGATGTTGTACCGTTCCCTTGAACAAAACCGATAGATTGAAATTCTGTTGTAGATGTTCTGCGTTCAATTTCAAAACCTTTGTTGTTTATTTCGGTAGCGGTGCTCCAGTTAAGAACAACACCTGCATCAGTCTTTGAACCGGTGAATGAGGTGAGCTCAACGGGCAGCAATCCCATAATGGATTGATCTACAGCAACGGGGACTTTATAAGATACATTATCCCCAATACCTAACTGACCATAGGTACCGTAACCCCAGGTAAAAACGGAACCATTAGAAGCTACAACCAAGCAATGGGAATGTCCTGCATCAATAACAGTAATGGTTTTACCAGCGAGCACACCGCTTGTAGTAACAGCAACAGGAACATTGCTATCGGTATTATTACCATATCCCAACTGTCCGCTGCTATTGTAGCCCCAAGTATAAACAGTACCATCAGAAGCGAGTGCTACACTAAAAAGTCCACCAGCCGATATAGCAACAATAGATTTACCTGCGATAGCACCGCTTGTGATAACCTCAACGGGAACATTGCTATCGGTATTATTACCATTTCCCAACTGTCCGTAGCTATTATCGCCCCAAGTGTAAACCTTACCATCATCGGCTAATACAACACAATGGCTTTCGCCCGCTGCAACTGCTTTAATTTTTTTGCCGGCTAAAACCCCACTTACATTAACTGCCACAGGTGCATTTCTAACCGCAGTCGTAGTACCATCACCAACTTGTCCTTTTGTATTGAGACCCCATGCGTAAACAGTTCCATTAGATGCTAATGCAACTGTGTGATCCGCACCTGCAGCTACAGCTGTAACAATCATTCCGTTGAGAACGCCACTCATATCAACAGCAACGGGAACATTTTTATCCACTCCGCTACCATTAGTTCCAATACCCAACTGACCAAATGCATTATAACCCCAGCCAAAGACCGCCCCGGTTGAAGCAACTGCAACACTGTGTTGAGCACCTGCACTAAAAGCAGTAATAGTTTTCCCTGTGAGTGCACCACTTGTTGTAACAGCAACGGGTACATGACTATCAACGTTATCTCCGGTACCCAACTGCCCGGAACTATTAGTTCCCCAAGAATATAAGGTACCATCGGAGGTCAAAACCATACTATAGTCATTACCTGCATCTACTTTAATAATGTTTTTTCCTAAGAGAGCACCACTTGTTGTAATCGCAACAGGAAGATTTTTATCGGTGGTATTTCCAATGCCCAACTGCCCGAAGTAGTTTCTACCCCAGGTATAAACCGTACCATCATTCTTAAGAACTATGGAATGGAATTGCGCAAAAACGCTCAATGTAAAAATTGATAAAAAAAAGATTAGAAAACGTATCTGTATTTTCATTGTGTTAAATCCTTAGTCTTAATAATTCAAATTAATCAATATATTAGTTTATAATAATCTTTCATCAAAATAATTAAAAGTAAATAGTTCACCAAGTAATTGAATAAACTCCACTTCAGATTCAATTCTCTCACGAATTAATTCGGGACTCAATTCTCCATTC
>CALKUG010000316.1 GCA_937996765.1 uncultured Ignavibacteria bacterium | reverse complement strand
TAATGGATGAAACACACGCAATAAGTTAAGAAATCATTGATAGCGAACCAAGCAATAGTTTTGGGCTGTGACGTAGGTCAATTTCAACGCTAAGTATTGGAGCACATTGCGTACAACCGTATATTGAATAACACAATTTGAAACGATATGATTAAACGGCAGAACACATGATAAAAAAGTACAAGAGTTTCGAAGAAGCTCGCCAAGACCAATGGGAAATGAACCCCGACCAAGCTTATTACAGACGTGCGTTTGAATTCCTCGAATTTATGCGCGAATTAACCCAAGTTAAAATTCCCCCGGGGGTCTATAAATTCAAAACGATTGAAGAAGCTCAAGCCCACAGGGCAACGTGGAAACGCCGCCAGGTGATTGATGGTGTTTACAAACACGAAGATGAGTGAGGGACCCGAGCCCTGAGTCCCGAGTCCGGTTCCTCTCCTACTTCACTAATATCATTTTTCGAACTTGGCGGAAATCAGCACCATCGGACTGTCTTGCAGTGAGTACATAGAAGTATGTTCCCGAAGTGAAAGCAGCCGCGTTAAAGTTAACAGAGTGATTACCTGCTTGCACTTCGTTGTTGAGCAACGTTGATACTTTTTCTCCGAGTACATTAAACACATCAAGAGTTACCAAACTATTCTCTGGGAGAGAGTAACGTATTTCTGTGGAGGGGTTAAAGGGATTAGGGTAGTTTTGCTCGAGAGAGTAAGCAACGGGTGCAGTGGAGAAATTGGATTCAGTGGTTGCCGAATAGCTAAATGAGCCATCGGTATCAATCATCTTAAGGCGATACAAGTTCTTGCCTGATTGAGGTTGTTTATCGGTGAACGAATACTGTTTCTCAGAGTTGCTATTGCCGTTACCTTGAACAAATCCTATGCTATTCCAACTGTTGTTAGTTAGGCCGGAGCGTTCAATTTCAAAACCATAATTGTTGATTTCAGTTGCAGTAGTCCAGTTTAAACTAATACCCTCGATCGAGTTAGTTGCACTAAACGCAGAAAGTTCTACCGGTAACGGCCTATCAGTAAACAATGCCAAATTAGCTAATGGTAAATTACCAACAGAAGAAAAATAACCACCAATATAAACATCGGTGCCGGACACTGCGATAGAAGAGACGCCGCCCCCCATATTCGGATTCCAAGAGAGAGCAGTGCTATTAGTAGTAGTGAACTTTGCAATGTTGTTACGGCCTGTACCGCCGTTTACGGTTGAAAAACTACCCCCTGCATACAAATCGGTGCCTGCGATTACAATAACAAGTACAATGTTCCCTATATTCGGATTCCAAGCATCTGCAGTGCTATTAGAAGTTGTAAACTTTGCAATGTTGTTACGAGTTGTACTGCCATTTACTGTAGTAAAACCACCGCCCACAAACACATCACTTCCTGAAATTGCAATTGAGTTGACAGGGTTTGAGATATTTGGGTCCCAAGCTTCTGCTGTGCTGTTAGAAGTTGTAAACTTTGCAATGTTGTTACGAGTTGTACTGCCATTTACTGTGGTAAAACCACCGCCAACGAACACATCCGTGCCTGAAATTGCGATAGATTGAACAACACCATTAATATTCGGGGACCAAGCCGACACTGTGCTGTTAGTTGTAGTAAATTTAGCAAGTCTGTTGATGGGTGTGCCGCCATTCACAGTGGTAAAACTACCACCTACAAAGATATCGGTACCTGATATTGCAATTGAGTTGACAGTGCTCCCTATATTCGGGTCCCAAGCTTCTGCTGTGCTGTTAGAAGTTGTAAACTTTGCAATGTTGTTACGAGTTGTACTGCCGTTTACTGTGGTAAAACCACCACCTACAAAGATATCGGTACCTGATATTGCGATAGAATAAACGGTTTGACTCATATTCGGATCCCAATTAGCATCAATTTCGCCGGTGAGGTTGTTAATTTTTGCAATTCTGTTTCTGACTTTTCCGCCTAAGGAGTTAAAAATTCCACCAATCGCCATATCTCCGGCATTCACGGCAATGCTATTAACAGTATTTGAAGCTCCGGGATCCCAAGTATTATCAACAGTACTGCTTAAGGTTGAAAATTTAGCAAGTTTGCTCCGGCTAGTACTGCCGTTTACTGTATTAAAAGCACCTCCAGCGAAAACATCC
>CALKUG010000315.1 GCA_937996765.1 uncultured Ignavibacteria bacterium | reverse complement strand
CCGTTAAGATAGGCAGTTGAGTCGAACGGGGCAGAGGTAATCTGATTATGGAAACGAGCAAACTCCTGCACCTGGACTTCAAACTCAATAAAAAGCGAATCGTTGTTTTGGGCTTTTAGAGATGAGTTTATTGTTAAAAATAAGAGCGCTGTTATCAGGAGTTTAAGCTTAACCATTGATTTCCATTGTGTTTAGTTCTGTGTACACTTAACATACTCGATGCATAATACACTGTACAGGGGATATTATTATACTCCAAAAAGCGGAGTAATGTTCCCACAAATTTACGCCATTTTAAGGGTTTTTCATATTATTTATGCTTGGCACAACTCTTGTTTAGATAAAGCATAAAAAACCGTGAGGAGTAATATGTACAAACAACTATCAATAATTTTTGCACTAACCATAGTAATGATATTCTCGTTTAACGCTTGTTCAACTTCAAATATGATTAGTGAAGAGGTGTATGAAAAATTTAAATCATTACCTTATCGTGAAGAGTTTGAGTTTTTACAATCCGCAGATAGAGTGTTTGATGCCGCCCAAGAGGTTTATAAATCACGCGGTTATTATATACTTAAAAGCGATGGGGAAAACCATGTTTTGGTTGGCGAGTATTCCTCAGAAAATGAACTACCCGAAGAGATTCGCGAGAATACCACCCCTTCAACAATTGCTTGTGCTTCGTGTCTGTTGTTTGGCGCCGCCGCCGCATTTGTGGTTTCAAACGAACCCTCAACCCGTGATGATTACTATTATGATGAACACTCAGATACCTACGGAAAGCGTTATACTTTCGAAATAGCAGTAAAAAATAACAATTCCGGTGGCTCAACTTTAACGATGAACCACATTAAAGCAAATATTAAAAACGCTGTTGTATTCTCTCAGGAACGGCTTCAGAGCAAGTTATTTAATTACATTCTTGAAGATGAAATAAGGCAACGCTCAAATAAATAAATTAATGGGGAGCTCAAATTCACCTTTTATGCCGTTAGAAATATGACTATTTTGCAGGTCAATTTCATTAAAATTATGTGGATGACATGGACGACATAAGAGAAAAGATAGATAAAATAGATCAATCGTTATTGGGTTTGCTTTCTGATAGAAGAAAGCTTAGTCTGGAAGTGGTTCAGCTCAAGGATAAGCTGGAGAAGCCGATCAGAGATATCAAACGCGAAGAAGAGTTGCTCAGTAAAATTGTTTCGGTAGCTCGTGAACGCGGTTTAGACTCACATTTTACCACCTCGGTTTTTTATACCATTATCGAAGATTCTATTCGTTTGCAATTACAGTATTTGCGTAAACAGGGCAACCCTGATGTTGATGCAAAAGATACTATAACCATTGCAATTCAAGGTATTAAAGGTTCGTATAGCTATATGGCTGCCAGAAAGTTTTTCTCGCGCCAAGATGCTGAATTGTTATTTAACGGTAAATTGCGCTTTGATGAAGTAATTAAAGCCGTTGAAACAGGCGAAGCAGACTATGCAATGGTACCCGTTGAAAACACCACTTCAGGCGGCATAAACGAAGTTTATGATGCATTGCTTAATACCACACTTACCATAGTTGGTGAAGAGATTTACCCGGTTAAGCATTGCTTAATAGGTGTTGATGAAATTTCGTTTACCGATTTACGTCGAATCTATGCTCATCACCAAGCAGCCGCACAATGTAGTAAGTTTATTAGCGGACTACCAAACGTTGAAATTGAATATATGGCTGACACAGCCCTTTCAGTTCAGAAGATCAAAGAATTAAACGACCCCACCTGCGTGGCTATTGGCTCGGAGGAAGCAGCCGAAATTTTTGGTGCAAAAGTTTTACGCCAGAATATTGTTAACCAAGAAGGTAATTTCACCCGATTCCTGCTTTGCTCACGCAAACCCGAAAAAGTTGATTTACGCGTTCCCGCAAAAACTTCGTTGGTTATGGCTACTGCACAGGCACCCGGCTCATTGGTTGAGGCGTTAACCTGCTTCCAAAAAAATGATTTGGTTATGACTAAACTCCAATCGCGTCCTATTTTAGGAAACCCTTGGGAAGAATTGTTCTATGTTGATTTCATAGGTAATATTGACGATCCAAAAGTTCGTGGCGCACTCGATGAACTCGGACAGCACACTCGTTTCTTCAAACTCTTAGGTACTTACCCTACCCATGATATTGAACGCACGAAGTTAACCTACTCACGCGAAGAAGGTGAAACAAAGGTTGAAATAACCCCAGAAGTAAAAGCTGATGCCTCAACAGAAGCACCAAAAGTTGCAGAAGAGAAAAAGGCTACTACTGCACCTGCTAAAAAAATCCCTGCGGGTTACAAGCTTGCATCGCGTGCTTATAAAGAAGAAGACACCATTATCAAAGTGAAAGACGTTATTATTGGTGGCGATAACTTTGTGGTAATGGCAGGACCTTGTTCCGTTGAAAGTGAAGAGCAAATTAATCTCTGTGCGCGTGAAGTTAAAGAAAACGGTGCCCAGATTTTAAGAGGCGGTTGCTTCAAACCAAGAACATCGGTGTACAGCTTCCAAGGTCTTGGTTTTGAAGGCGTTAACTTATTGAAAGAAGCAGGCAACAGATACGACTTACCAATAATTACCGAAGTAATGACCACCGAAGATGTGCAAGAAGTTGCCAAGTACTCGGATATGTTACAAATTGGCGCACGGAACATGATGAACTTCTCGCTCTTAAAAGAAGTGGGTAGAACACATCGTCCCGTAATGCTAAAACGTGGTTTGATGGCATCAATAGAAGAGTTGTTGCACGCTGCTGAGTATATACTCGCACAGGGTAACCGACAGGTGATTCTTTGCGAACGCGGTATCAGGACATTCGAAACCGCAACGCGTAACACACTCGATTTAAGTGCAATACCGGTGTTAAGAGAATTAACTCATTTACCTATTATCGTAGATCCTTCGCATGCAGTTGGTGTTCGCGATAAAGTGCCACCATTGGCTAAAGCTGCTAAAGTGGTTGGTGCGCATGGTATTATGGTTGAATTCCACCCTGAACCGGAGAAGGCACTGAGCGATGGGCCTCAGGCGTTATACTTCAATCAGTTTGAAGTATTGATGCGTGATTTGAAGCTACTGTAAAACAAAATATGATTAAAAAAAAAGGTCCCCACGGGGACCTTTTTTCATTCTTTACCGAAGAGACGCTCCCAAATTGAGGCGTCTCTTTTGGTTTGCTGTGATCGTTTTCGTTTTTCGTTCCAAAATTGTATGTACTTATCTGAAGTAATAAGTCCGATAGGACCCTCATAAATTCCGCCATCTTTGAAGCCATCAAACACTCTAACTGCAATAACATTGCCCTTAGGTTTTAGCTCCATATCTCTGGGAATGTAATACCCGCGGAAGTATTGGTATTCTTTGTCGAACTTAATCTTACCTTTTTTCATTGAACCTGTCGAGCCGATTAATCGTCCGTTCACATACACTTCATCTATATCATCTATCTTACCAAGACAAAGTACCAATTCTTTTCCGCTAAGGTTTTCGGGCAAATCAAAAGATTTTCTATACCAAGCAAATCCGTCATAATCTGCATACTGTCCTTCCCAAAAAGAGGGGACAATAATATTTCTCCAACTACTTTCATCCGTTACAGGGTCTTTCCAGGATTCGTTGTCTCCGAATCTGAATTTCCATGTACCGGCAAGGTTCACATTTAAGTTCATGGCTTCAACATCGGCATAGATACCTACAGGATGTGGACCCGGAAGAATACCGCCTGAAAGCTCAGCATCATAAATACGAACAGCTATGGAATTATTTTGGTTAACTTTTAACAGATCTTTGGGTAAATAATATTTTCTCATAGCATTCCATCCGGATTGAAAATCGGGTGGGAAAGACCCAGTAAATCCGATTTTCTCTCCGTTCAGGAATACTTCATCTACATCATCAACAAAACTGAGGACTATATAAGCCGTCCTATTGGCGTTTTCGCCTGACCAGTAAAATTGAGTACGATACCAGGCGTAGCCATCATACCCGTAAAATCCTTCATCCTCCCACGACGAGGGCACTTTAACAGTTTCCCAAGTTTTATCTTCGTATGAGGGTTTAGCCCAACTTTCATTATCCCCAATTGAGAACTTCCATGCACCTTCCATGCTAAACAGAAGTTCAAATTTTTGCTGTGCAAAGGCGCTTGTATTCAGCAATGTTACTGAGCACAGAAGGAGTGCAGCCATTTTTAATGGCTGCATCCTTGAACTAATCACTTCTAATGATTTCATCGCCATTGTTTTCTATTTCAGATTACGTTATTAACTATGTTACTTACTAAACAGATTCTCTGCATTATTATCTAACGGAAAGGTCTGAGCTAAAGTTCTTTGTAAAGGTATCGTAGATTGCGTAAGCCATTCTGCGTACACGCTCATCGGTATCTTTGTGAACTAACTCTTTAACTTTTTCGAGACCTGCTTCATCGCCGATATAATACAAAGCTAATGAAATCAAGATTTTGTTAGAAGCATCATCTTCTTGTTTTAACTCTTCTACTAATGCAGGTACTGCTTCTGCTATTGCAT
>CALKUG010000314.1 GCA_937996765.1 uncultured Ignavibacteria bacterium | reverse complement strand
GAAGCAGCTGGGGTGGCAGTAGCGGTGGTGGAGGATTTGGTGGCTTTTCCGGTGGCGGCGGCGGCTTTGGCGGCGGTGGCTCTTCGGGAAGTTGGTAAAAGAGAATTGAGAATTAGTGTTATTTAGTCCAAATCTTAATTACTGTAGTTTTTCAAATCTTTTTCTTGATTTTCTGTTTATATTTTCTTTAGTTTGTGTCTGACTTTGAAATTCAGCTTTTTACATAATTTTCATGCTACATATTAATCATAGGAGATTACAATATGGCAATCAAGATAACCGAAGAATGCATCAACTGTGGTGCTTGCGAACCGGAATGCCCTAATACCGCAATTTACGAAGGCGGCAGAGAGTGGAAACTTGGCGAAAACACCTATGGCGCCGGCGATGCTGCCCCTTCAGGTGCTGAAGGTTTCTTCTCTGATAGTTTCTTTTATATCGTTCCTGATAAATGTACTGAGTGTGTAGGTTTCCATGATGAACCACAATGCGCAGCTGTTTGTCCTGTTGATTGCTGTGTTCCTGATCCGGATCACGTAGAAGATAAAGAAACCCTTCTCGCTCGTAAAGATTACCTCGACGGTATGGGTCGCTAATAAACTCAATTATTGGTTATTCAGGGCTGCGTTTTGCAGCCCTTTTTATTTTAGGAAGAATAATGAAAATTGGTAAATACACACTCAATGTTGTAAACTCAGGATATTTTGCACTCGATGGCGGTGCAATGTTTGGTATTATTCCCAAACCTTTATGGGAAAAGGATGCACCGGCAGATGAAAAAAACAGAATACGTCTTTCAACTAAGCACATCCTTTTGCAGTCAGAATCAAAAAAGATTCTTATTGATACGGGAATGGGCAATAAATGGTCTGCCAAACAGTTTGAGCAATTTGGCGTTGAGAACCCTAATAAAGACGGAATGGCAGAGGGCTTGAAGCAGCATGGATTAACTCCAAGCGATATCACAGATGTTATTCTTACCCATTTACATTTCGACCATACGGGTGGCTCTGTAATAAAAGAGGGTGAATCTCTGATTCCGTATTTCGAGAAGGCAACGTACTATGTTCAAGAGAAAAATTTTCAATGGGGACTCAATCCCTCAAACCGCGATAAAGGCAGCTATATCAAAGAAAATTTTGTTCCCCTTGCAGAACATGGGGTTTTACAGGGTATTTCGGGTCCCGGTGAGTTTCTCGATGATGAGTTCGAATTGTTTATTGTAAACGGTCATACTTACGCACAGCAACTTATAAAAATTTCAGACGGCAACACCACGTTGCTCCATTGTGGCGATTTGATGCCTACGGTTGCTCATATTCCTTACCCTTATATCATGGGTTACGATTTGCAACCGTTAATTACACTCCAAGAAAAAGAGACGGTTCTCCCTACGGCCTACAAAGAAGGTTGGAAGTTGTTTTTTGGACACGACCCTAACTATGCAATGTGTACCCTAAAAGATACCGGCAAAGGTTTTGCAGCAGATGAGCGATTTGCAACTCTCTGATACCACGAATTATACTAAAGTCTGCAAACTCTCGGAGCTTATTCCCAACAGAGGGAAGCGCGTTTTTGTTGGTGATGTTGATATCGCAATTTTTTTGATTGAGGGTGAGGTACGAGCTTTTAGTAATATTTGTCCTCATCAGCACTCGGCAATTTTGTATGATGGATTTATAGAAGGGAATAATGTGGTGTGTCCCGCCCACGGTTGGGAATTCGATGTTTGCACGGGCAAAAAGGCGGGAGGGAGTCGAGGAATTAAAACCTTCCCCGTACTTATTGCAAATAGTTATGTTTGGATAAATGCCGAAATAAAAGAGAGTAGTATTTTTTAGTGATTGATAAAGAACTTGTAAAAAAACTCGCATTCGAAGCGGGATTTACTCTCGTTGGTTTTGCTCCTGCCGTTGTGTTGCAAGAAGAGTTTCGGTATTTGAAAGAGTGGTTGTTCAAGGGGTACCACGCTCAGATGCTGTATATGGAAAACAACACAGAACGCCGAAAAGATGTTAAAGAAATTCTCCCCGAAGCCAAATCGGTAATATCCTTTGCTCTCAATTATTACAACGAGGGTGAATTCAGCGGTGATGGTAAAAACGGTAAAATCTCCCGTTACGCATGGGGGAGAGATTATCATAACGTTCTGTGGGAGAAATTAGACGGACTGATTGAAAAACTAAGAGAATACGACTCTGCGTTTGAAGGAATGCGCTACGTGGATACGGGTCCCGTTATGGATAAAGCATGGGCGGTTCGTTCGGGTATTGGTTGGCAGGGTAAAAACTCCAATATCATCAATCGTGAAATTGGTAGTTGGTTTTTTATTGGCAGCATTATTTGTAATCAAGAATTTGAATACGATGCACCCATCGAGGATTATTGCGGAAGTTGTACTGCCTGCATTGAAGCATGCCCTACACAAGCTATTGTTGCACCGTATGTTGTGGATGGCAATAAATGTATTTCGTATTTAACCATTGAAAACAAAGACGAAATACCACCCCAATTCAAAGAGAATTTTGATGGGTGGGCTTTTGGTTGCGATGTGTGTCAGGATGTTTGTCCTTGGAATAACAAGTTCTCAGTAATCACCACCGAGCCCGATTTTACACCACAACGCAAAGAAATTCCATTGGGATATTTTGATACAATGGAACCAAGAGATTTTAGAAAAGAGTTTAAAGAATCGCCTATACTGAGGGCAAAATTAAAAGGAATGCGTCGGAATACGGGATTCCTCAAGAAGTGAATTGATACGAAAAATGGAATCGAGTTTCATGTTTCTGCATCTTATATGCATAAGAAAATTACAATAATTTAGAATTTGAACACATATCGTGTTGAATTAACAGGAGTTAAAATGTCACAAACCCCCGAACATCACAAAATAATCATTATCGGATCAGGTCCCGCAGGACTCACAGCAGCGTTGTATAACGGACGTGCAAACCTGAATCCCGTTATCTTCGAAGGCAATCAACCCGGCGGACAGTTAACCATTACCACCGAAGTTG
>CALKUG010000313.1 GCA_937996765.1 uncultured Ignavibacteria bacterium | reverse complement strand
ATTCCCTATTCACCTGAATTTATCGGAAATATATTTGTAGAAGCCGTGTATAAAGGTGCATTGGCACGCATCGAAATGCACCACACGGGAAAGTTTTTTACAAACAATGCTCAAACATATTCGAACGTTAATGATCCTGATTTTACTGTAGAAGCATTTGCACTCCTTGCTGCGAAGGTTGAATATTCTTTCTCATTATCCAATACTAATATTACTGCGTCAGTCGATATACAAAATCTGACAAATGCAAAAGTGCTTACAACAGGGAATGGTGCAGATAATTTTTTCCCTGCGGCTGAAAGAAGTTATTTTGCATCGTTAAAAATAGGATTGTAATGAACGGAAAAGCAATTTTGCTTGCAAACGGTAAAGCCCCGAGGAAATCTTTTTTCCGCTTTGCAAAAGAACATGGATTTGAGACCATTATATGCGCTGATGGTGGGGCAAACTCTGCAAAAAAAATGGGTATTATGCCCAATGCTATAATTGGAGATTTAGATTCTGTTTCATCTCATGTTGTTAAAGAGTTTTCTTCCTCATCGAAAATCATTCATCTTATAGACCAAGATACCACTGATATGGAAAAGGCTCTAATCTACTGCGTTGAGAAGGGGATTACAGAAGTTTTACTTGCCGGTGTAACAGGAACCCGCCTCGACCATAGTTTGGCCAACCTGAGCTTGCTGCAGCGGTTTATGACCACACTTTCAATAACTCTTATGAGTGAAGACTCATTATTGACTTCTGTTAGTAGTTCAAAATCGTTTATTTGCAACCCTGGTGATGTTTTTTCAATTTATGGGTTTGGTCAGGAGGCTATAGTCTCAACACAGGGATTAAAATATGAGTTAAACGAATCACCCATTCGATTTGGAGCGTTTGATAGCACAAGCAATACAGCGGTGAGTGGGAATGTTACTGTTACAATACAAAATGGTTACTGTTTTGTAATTCGCAGCTTTAAAGAGGTGGCGGCTCATGGTAACCTTTGAAATAATTGATTATGCGGTTGTTTTGTTATTTTTTATTCTGATTGCCGGAGTCGGATTTTTGGTTTCGATGAAGGTTAGCAAATCTCCCGAAGATTATCATCTCTCAAATCGGAACATCGGGCTATTACTTTTTGTAACAACAAATGTAGCCACTTGGTACGGGGGCATATTAGGTGTAGGTGAGTTCTCTTATAAATACGGGCTTGCTTCGTGGTTTACACAAAGTTTTCCATATTATATTTTTGCATTTTTATTTGCACTCTTTTTTGTCGGGAAAATTCGAACTAACAAACATATATCTCTGCCCGAAACAATTGAAGCCACTTACGGGAAAAGGGCCTCCCAATTTGCTGCATTGTTAGTGTTTATTCTTGTTAATCCTGCACCCTACTTGCTGATGATGAGTCTGCTCATCGAACAGATTACAGGGTTAAGCAAACTTATTTCAACACTTCTGGTTATGTTACCCCTCACTTTATATTTGATGAAAGGTGGATATAAAACTAACGTATATACCGATGCCATAATGTTTGTATTGATGTTTTTTGGTTTTGGTATGATATTGTTTTTTACCTTCACTAAACACGATGGTTTGATGCTGTTCTCCTCACTCCCCAATGAACTTCTCACCACAACAGGTGGACAAAGTGGCTGGTTTATAACAGTATGGTTTCTTATTGCACTTTGGACTTTTGCAGATCCCGGCTTTCACCAACGAACCAAAACAGCAAAAACAACCGAGATTGCTCGGTACGGAATACTCATTTCAATTCCGTTGTGGGCATTATTCGATATTCTTACCAACACAACGGGCTTGATGGCTCGTGCATTATTACCAAATCTCGAAAACCCGACACTCTCTTTTCCGGCTCTTGCCCAAATAGTTTTAGAACCGGGATGGAAAGGATTATTCTTTGTCGGAATGTTTGCTACTATACTTTCTACTCTCAACAGTTTTTTATTCCTCGGAGGGCAGACTATTGGACACGACATTTTAAACAAAATTATGACTATAGAAACCATACGGTCAACACGTATTGGGATTGTTATTACTGCGCTATTCAGCATAGGCATTACTATGATTTCATCATCGGTAATTCAATTGTGGTACTTGTTTGGTAGCTTTGCAATACCCCCACTATTAATTCTATTGGTTGGCAGTTATTTTGAACCACTTCGGCTAACTAAAAAAATAGCTTTGTTATTTTCGATTATCACCTTTGTAACTTCCATAGCCTGGCAATTTGCTCGAATGATTTCAACAAATGAAATTATACAAGTAACCGAGCCCATGATAGCCGGGTTGTTTACTGCAATAGTGTTGTATTTGGGTTATATGGGTAAGTTAAAAATAAAAAAGGAGTCGCAGTAGAAACCACGACTCCAATATACTCTCAAGAATGGGATGTACTAATTAGGGGAGCAATATAGCGGCAGAGAGAACAGTAGTCCACAAGCCGTTTTTATCACCCTCAGCAGATTGAGTAATATTAAATGTACGGACGATTTTACCCGACATTTTGAAAGTATTTTCTCTCTCGCTCCAATCCACATCAGGATTAAATTCAACACCAAGAGTAGTGGCAAGCATGGTAGCAGCCAAATCTTCGGCATAATCACCGGCAATTTTTTCTGTTTCACCAAAAGGATGGTGCTCAGAAAGGTATCCGTATTGATTTGTATCTGCCGGAGTAGCAACACCTATTGAAGAAGCAATTAAGCGATTGGGTTCGTTTGTTGCATTTCTTGCTATTACTGCGAAAGTAATTTCACCGGGACGAAGAGCTTTTATGCCTTCCTCTTTGGAAATACGTTTACAATTAGGGGGGAATATACTACTTACTGTTACTAAGTTACAGATTTCTATGCCGGCATTTCTAAGAGCGAGCTCGAACGAAGAAAGATAGTCTTTATGCCTACCTACGCCTTTTGTAAAAAATATTCTTCCGGGAACGAACAATCTCTCATCTCCTTTTTCAAAAATTTACGATTTGTTATGGGTTAATTTAATAAAATTTCTTTTCCCTACTTTTAATATTTGCTCTTCTGAGATAAAAATATTTTGCGAGGGATCCGATATTTTATTGCCGGAAAACGAAACTCCTTCTT